>JBGVEC010000024.1:0-1537 GCA_045119815.1 Paludibacteraceae bacterium
TCATCGGCCAATTCTCCGATACCACTGCCCTTAAGAAGTTTCGCAGGAGGCGGTAACATCGTGCAACGGAAGAATGACTTTTTCGCGTGGGTAATCTCCTTTTCATACCTGCATAGGTCAGGCAGAGTGGAATCGAGAACGGATAGGTTCAACTCTCCCATAATCTGCGAGTAGGTCTTCAACACATCCGTATTGCTACGCTTCTTGAGCCTATTCCAGAAGAAGATGATGTCTTTAAGGGGAACATCCTTCTGGCTCTTTGCATAGTCCAATACAGTGGTGGCAAAGGATAGCGTACTCTGCATCACAATCAAATCGGGAATTGAAGGTGTAAGCACATAGTCCATATTAACTATGGTACGGAATACACCCGTTGATTGTACCGTTCCCGGCAGATCTACAAAGACAATATCCAAGTTCTCCTTCTCGGCAAGCTTGTCTGCCGCCTCTCTTGCCTTTTCTGCCGTAGAGCCGATAATGGGATATGCTCTCTTTTGTATGCGCTCCCATTGCTTCTCCACGAGCTGCTGATGATAGGGACTTGCCGAGATAGCCTTCTTGTCACGCTCACGCATACGCACGAGGCTGTGCTGCGGAGAATCGCAGTCGATGATTGCAACATTAAGGTCTTTCTCATAGTGAAGGTAGCTGGCGAGTACTACCGTAAGGGCTGACTTACCAACCCCGCCTTTCTGGTTGCTGATAGCAACTAATAGACACTCTTTACTCATAATACTTAAAATTTAAATTGTTATAAATAGGTTATCTATCTCTTCCAATATCCCGTGAACACTTCCTTCCAACTATCTATTAGCGGTTGTTTCCACTATCGGAATCTTCCGTTGTTCCGACCATCGTAGCAACTGTTATCGGATACTTCCGACTATCCAACCACTACTGGTCGGTATATTGGTCATGACCTTCCGTTAACTGTCATATCCGACATTGCTTCCAACTATCCAACTGTTCACGGAAGCAACCGACAGTGTGACCATTATTCCGTTATCGGAGGGTAATTTCCAACCGTTCACACCGCAAAGAAATAGCTAAAAATTTGAATAATCACTATGTCGTCAAGCCTCTGACTACACATGTCATCATATGTCACCACATAGCATATAACTCTCTATTTACCAATAGAATACACCTGTCTAACTTTGCACCCGAAAGGTCTATGGACGCACGACGAACGGAGTTTTCGGATGCTTCTCTCTGAGGGGAACGGCGACAGCCAATTTTACGAAGGAAAATTCATGTTCAAGCGAACATAGCAAGTTGTGTTTTGGGCAGCCCGAAACGATTCGGGCAACCCCAAAACAACTTGCCGCTCGCCTGACGGCTCGGGGAGGGATTCACTCCAAAGTCGTGAATCCATAGCGGAAGTTAGTAACCAATAAAATGTAAAGTTATGGCAAATGACAAGAGACAAACAAGAAGAGATGTAACAGGAAGGCGACCTAAAAAGGATCCCGCTGTTTATCGTTACGGCATCAAACTGAATGCTGAAGAGAACGGACAATTTGAATTGCGGTTTGCA
>JBGVEC010000025.1:0-13649 GCA_045119815.1 Paludibacteraceae bacterium
CGGTCTATTCCGTGCTGCAGAGCAAATTGACGACAAGATAAGCCTGACTTAAAATACAAATCTAGAATCGAGTGCTTTTCTGTTAAGGAATAGTTAGTTCGATTGATTCTTTTGAGTTTTTTTTCTTGGTTACACATAATAATAAATCTTAATAAATGATACTTTTTTTATCAGTTTATGTGTAAACCATTTTCAGGATGGGACAGTGCGCAAGTGCGATTTCTGCGAAAAGTGCGCAAAGTTATCCTAAGAAACTAGACACCAAATTCGCACTTTTCGCAGTTTGCGCACTTATATATCAAAAATCAATTAAATTGTAATTCGTTGGATACCAGTGTTCTTAATTGTTAATTCTAAATTCTTAATTATTTTCTGCGGACACATTTTCGGACATTCTCGGATATTCTCAAAAAGGCCGCAGAAATTCATTCCGACATCCCTTCTCCCTGAAAATCAGTACCTCGTCTTTATATACGCAGTATGGCGGAAATGACGTTTGTGGCGGAAACTTCCGCCATTTCGCCACTTCCGCCACATGTCATTTTTTAACCATGAGGTAGAGGTTTAGCTCTAAATTATTTCAAAGTCATAGTCTTCCAACTACCACTTGCTGCTGTACTTGTAGCAACTACAGGAGTTTGTGGTTTTTCGTTGATCAAGAAAGCTTCTTTCTTAACGTTCTTATTGATGTAATCCGCCAAATCAGAATAAGATACATTACCTGATGTCTCTTGAAGTTTCTTCAATAAGAAATAAGTAAACAAACCATGTCCCTTCTCTGGATAAGTCATAGCTGTTTCATCACCGCTTGAAGCAGAGAATACAACTGATTTACCTTCCAATACTTCTTTCTTTGCTTCGCGAGCTACACCACGAGCGGCTACAAGCATACTACCTTCTTTGTTTGCTCCAGTAAAGCAAGCATCCATAAAATAAGTGATATTAGATGCTTTGGTACTAGCCAATGTACTATAAAGTGAATTCAAACTATAGCAGGTGGTAGTGTTTGTTCCCTTACCATCTACTGGAATGATATAAGCATCACCAGTCTTCTCATCTGGAATACCATGACCGCAGTAATATACAATTGCTTTGCAACCTTCAAAGTTATTGAGCGCATATTTCAACCAATCTACACCGCCGGAAATTACACCATATGAAGCATTGGCGCAATAACGAATCTGACGCTCTGGAATACCTAGGGTCTTGATACAATACTCTTTGAATATCTCGCCGTCGTGTGCTGCAAAATTCACATCATCCACAAATTGATACTCCTCATTTGCGATAATCAAAGCGTAAGTATCTTCTGATTTTTTACCACTTTGAGGAATATTTTGATCTACATCAGATTTGGTAACTTCTTTCTTCTTAATATTCACAGGTACTTGACCGTCTGCATAATAAATAGGAGAAGCACTATTTTTCTCTTCTAATTTAGCGATAAGATTATCAGACTTTAAATTTATGTCATTTCTAAAGTTTTGCATAATCTCTTTGACCGCTTCTACCATACAAACGGAAGCATCTTTTCCATAGTATAAACCCATCGCACTCTTTTTACTAGTTGAATATTTATAAGAATCAATAATATCTCCATTAATATCCAATACATTAAAAGATAGTGACAAATCTATTTTGGTTGAGGTAAAAGGAAGACCGATTAAGTTTGCCATAAAAAATGTACCTCCAGAGAGAGCTGCCCATGCTAGATTCTGCTTCAAACGTGCTTGTTCGCATACGACTTCAATCTTACCTGCCTTTTGTCCAGAGTTACTGGTAATGTTTTGGTTAATTTCATTGCGAACAATATTTTTAATAAAATCCACATTCGCACCTTGAATATTACCTCCTGCATACCATTCAAATTCCATTTTAGGCAATTTTTGTGCAATCGGATTTTTGCTTGCTTCAGACATAAAAGGCTTGTATGTCGTACAACTTGAGAACAGGTAGCCTAACAATGCTACCATAATAAAAATTTTCTTTTTCATAATCATTTGTTTTTATTTGTGTATTTGAATTGATTTTTCTATTGTTTGCATCGTTTCATCATTAATGCGATTTTTACGTAACCATTTTTGAAAATCCTCTACTGACAATTCAGGAACAAATTCTCCTGCTTCTGAGGAAGGCATTGAAAAATCTTTTTTAGAAAAGACAAGAATAAATGTATCAAATTCTACAGTCTTGTCCGTCACCAAAATAGTTTCTTCTTGGTATGGATAAATAGGATCTTCTGTAGAAAGATAGATATATTCTTTGTTGCTTTTTACCTCTCGTGCTGTTCCATCCTCATTCTCGTAGGGCATCATGCAATATATCATGCCTGCATTATCATCTCGAAAGAAGATTGATACATAGCCATTTACTGGAGATTTAAAATGAATCGCAACTTTTTCATTGTTCTTAAACCGCTCTGTCTCAATGCCATTACTAACAACTTGCATACGTAACTCTACTTCTGCCGTTTTGAGTTCGCGTGCTTTACCACATACCGAAGCAGTAATAACCATTACATCATTTTCGTATGCAATACTTACTTCTGGTTCTTTGGTATCACTCAACCAAATTGCTTTTGATTCGGTAGAAGCATAACTATCAGATTGGACACTAGACTGAGTGCCAGAACTATGAATTGTTGTATTGGTAGATTGCGAAACTACTTGCCCAAACTCATTAGCAATAGCCTCGTTACGTGCTTTATCTATTGCTATTTGCTTTGCACGATTTAGAGGTATTTCTCCTGGTACAGTATAGCGATATTCGCCACAAACAGTTGCAACGCGTTGTGCTTGACTGGTTAATGCAAATAGAAAGCAGAATATTAAACCAACTCCGTATCTCATTAGAAACCAAGTGCTTTGTCTAGTTGTTCGTGCAATTTGTCTCCTTTTTTCTCTAATTCTCCGCGTACTGCTTGTACTGCAGCTTGCTTAGCCATTTCGCCATTGTATGCGATACGTACCATCACTTCACGGTTTTTATTTTTCAATATACGATAACATTCTACTACTGCAATTGTACGACCAATAGATTGGCTAATGAGATTTTTGCTTGCCATTACGGTTTCTGAGATACTTGCGGCTTGCTCTGCTGATAATTGTTTATTTGCAACTGTATTTTCAATCAAAGCACTCACTTCTGTTTGAATTTGACCTGCTAGGTTGGTAATAGCAAGTGAAGTGGCTGCTGTTTTTGCTGCATCGTAGTGTTCTGCAATAGATTGTGCATTTGCCATAATGTACTTTGGGAAGCCCATATCGTCATATTGATATTCCATCTCATACGAACGTTGTAATTGTTTTTCAAGAGGGAGAGCACCTGGAGAAACTACCCAACCTTCTTTAGCAAGGCGTTTTGCCTCTTTCTTAGTGGCTTTGTCCACTTTGGCTGCGAGTTCTTGCTTTGCCATTTTTTGAACAGCCTTGCGTTCTTTCAGAATTTCTTTTGCATCTTGTGCAAAACTTGCGGAGCATGCTATTAGCAATGCCATCGCCAAAAATAATGCCTTTTTCATACGATTAAGTTGTTAAAAGTTGTTTGTATTTGATTTGATTATTAACTTTCACTGTTATCGTAGGCATACAAAAAAAGCGTGAAACTTGCCTTTGCCAGTTCCACCTATTGAGGCCTTCGCATTGCCTAATCTCATAGAACCGACAACGCGAAGCCCACGCCGAATATAAAATACTCTCGTGTTATACTCTAGTTAAGGTACGCGTGTGCGCATACGCATATACGCAAAAGACGTACCAAATAGGCACAAGAGGGATATTTTACATCCCGTAGGGCATCTATCGTTGCTGAGTCCTGATGAGATTTTGAAAGTTGCGAAGTTTCAATAGGTCAGAACAAAGCGCTAATAAACGCCTTTTTAATATGTCTGCTACCCTCCGCCAATGATGTCAGATATCCCCGGCGCAGGTTCACGGTGCAAAGGTAGTAATTTATTTTGAATTGAGCAAAAAAAATAACGATTTTTAAAATATTTGGTATATTTGGCTATTAGGTAAAGGTAGTATATCCCTATTGCAAAGGTATTGCAAGGGTATTGAAAAAGCAAAGCAAATAAAAGGATAGGTAGAAATGGGAAATCTTAAGAAATGATTTCACTACACCCAAATATCTTTGGGATAGATGATTTGGGTTAAGTATAAACCCTCGGCTGGAGCGGAATCTCCTGCTGCGGTGCGAGTGTGTTGAGTAATAACCTCGGCAAATTGCTCAATGGTCATTTTTCCACGACCCACTTCAAACAAAGTACCTACCACTGCACGCACCATATTGCGCAAGAAACGGTCTGCGGTAATCGTAAACACTGCATGCCCATTTTCTTTAACTTCCCAATGGGCATAAGTCAAGTCACAGATGGTGGTCTTGACATCGGTATTGCTGCGACAGAAAGAGGCAAAGTCTTGTTTTCCAATAAGATACTTAGCCGCCTCGTTCATGGCATTAAAATCCAATCCTGGTCTTACACGAGTAGCTAAATCGTGTAAAAATGGATCTTTATGATCCACAATATGGTATTCGTATGTGCGACTCTTAGCCGTAAAACGAGCATGCGCCTCATCGGTTACTGGCACAATATCGTGAATAGCAATGGAGTTAGGAAGTATTCCGTTGAGACGGAAAACAAGCCTTTCGCCCAAGCGGGGTCCCCGACAAACTTCGTGAGTTTGTGGGGTGCTCTCTCGCCTCATCGCCTCATCGCCTACATCCATATGCGCATACATCTCACGGGCATGAACACCTGCATCTGTGCGACCTGCAAAGGTAAGAGGAACTTCCTCGCGGAAGATCATCTTAAGGGCCTGCTCCATAGTCTCTTGCACCGTAATGCCATTAGGCTGACGTTGCGAGCCATGAAACTCTGTTCCTAAATATGAAAACTTAATAAAATAACGCATTGTTCTTCGCCTTTAACCTTTCGCCTTTAACCTCTCGCCTAATGTACGCACTTGCTGGTTAATCTCAGGGGAGAGATTTTTGCTCCATGCAATGGCACAAGCTCCACCCATAAGTACTACTGTGCGGAGGATACTACTGATCCATATATTATTGATTGGCAAATACTTGAGCCAAAGGGTATTCGTGCTGAGGATCAACAATAGAAGAAGGAGAATCTTGAGGTGTTGACTTGTGAAAGTAGGCGCTTTGCTGGTCAATCGCACCGTTATTATAATAAGTATAAAGTACAAAGCATATGAGAGAAGGTTGCTCACCGCTGCACCATTCATCCCGAGTACTGGGATGAGGGCGTTGTTGAGCAAAATAGAAGATGCAGTCAAGATAAACGAAAACAACAATGAGAAAGCGTAGAAACGCGAATAGTTAAGGGCATTCAGGGTAAATGAACCTGTGGCGATAATCAATTGACTCACACCCAACATAAGCACCACCTGCCGTGCTTCGGCATAGGTGGCACCATTCGGTAAAATATGGAAAATCAAATCAATATTGAGCCAAATAGCACATAAAATCATACCACCAATGAGCAAGAGATTGCTGCTGACTTGTTGCATAAGGTGGGTGATTTCCGTTTGGTTGTTATTCTTGATGGCATTTGCCAATTGGGGCGCAGCAATAGCCGTCACCGAACGATAAGGAATACTCACCATCACCGCGATATACGTAGCAATGGCAAAGATTCCGGTATAACTTAATCCCATCTCTGCGGTAATAAAGAAACTAGATAGAGTAGGAGCGAGCACCGAAGTAACTGCAGAAACGAGCAAGAAACCCGTGTAGAGGACATATTGTTTGACCAGTTGAGGGTTGTTACGTACGAACTGCCAATCAGGACGTAGCGACACTTCACCTAGCGAAAAGAGATAGATAATATTGCAAAGCATTGCTACGGCATACACCGCACACAACGCAATCACAAACCCATCTATATCCACCACGCGGAAAGAGTAGAGTAGATAAGCAGCCAACAGTCCAATGCGTGTGATAAGTTCGCGCACCGCGCGAGGAATGACGATATGCATACGCACATTGGCGTTGGTCTCAAAAATGGTTTGATAGAGCATGAAGAACGCCATTGGAAGCACCATATAGTAGTACTCTACAAATAGCGGCGACTTCTCGCCAAACCATTGACTTAGAGGGGTATAGCATACGCAATAGAGTGCCGCAAAGATGGCAAATCCCACGAGCGGAATAAGGATAGTCCAGAAGAAGAATCCATGTTCAGTATTCTTTTCTTTCGCCTCCTCGCCTTCTCGCCTCTTCGTCACGAAGTGTGGATAAAACCGTATAATGGATGCGGATGTACCTAACTGCGCCAATCCAATAAAGAGTGTAGCAGCATCAACCAATACACGTGCCAAACCAATCTCCTCGGCGGTGAGGAAACGAGTCAGCACAAAGAAGGTAGTAACAAAGCCCACCGCCACCCCTAGATAGGTGACGATGGTACCTTGTATACTTTGTTTGGCGATGATGCCCATAATCTAATAGCCACGTAGTGGCAATCGGTTTTTATTCGATGTCGAGCAACTCAACTTCGAAGATGAGGGTTGAGTATGGAGGAATAGAGCCTGCTTGTTGGCTACCATAGCCCAGGTGTTGTGGGATATAGAATTTGTATTTGCTACCCACAGTCATAAGTTGAAGACCTTCGGTCCAACCTGGGATCACTTGAGTCAAAGCGAAAGAGATAGGCTCGTTGCGATCTACGCTACTGTCAAAGACAGTACCATTGATTAAAGTACCATGGTAGTGCACTTTTACAACATCAGTTGCAGTAGGAGTCTTTTTGCCTTTACCTTGTTTGAGAACTTCGTATTGAAGACCGCTCTCAGTGGTGATTACGCCTTCACGAAGAGCGTTCTCTGCGAGGAACTTCTCGCCATCCTCTTTAGAGTTACCATACTTGATATTGGTCATAGTAGATTGGATATACTCGCCTGCGAACTCACTGTTCCATTGCTCTGTACCACCCAAAAGACCATTGATGAAGCCTTGTTTGATGAGGGCGAAGTCGGTAGCCAAACTTGGCTCGCCAATCAAACCAACAGACTCTTGCTCCTTGATGCTCTTACCAATTTGCTCACCCATATTAGCAATTTGTGGGTTGGTGATATTGCTCTTGAGACCTTTGTTGATATAAGCGATGAACTCTTTCTTTTGCTCGCCAGTACTATCCATAGCAAATACGTACATAGCTACTTCGTTACCATTGAGATAACCGAACGCATAGTTCAAACTATCGTTTTGGTTAGCAAGAACAACGGTTTTAACTTGGCTTGGGCATTTGCCTTTGATAGCTTTGCCTGCTTTAACGCTGTCGTTAGACATAGCTGAAGCTTGGTATTGAGCTTGGAAATAGTTACTAGCCGCCTCACCTGTCATAACTACGGTATCGTTATACATACCGTTTACCAAGCCTTGGAAGAAGAGTTTCTCGTTGAGTGTCCAAGCAGGATTATCTGCCAAACCATTTTTCTCTGAAGCTTTGATGGCTTGACCAATGTTTTTACCAATAGCAGCAGCCTCGCTAAGTTGCTCTATTTTACCATCATAACCGCGTTGAAGCGCATCAATGAACTCATTTACAGTTTCAATAGAAGAGTCGTTGCGGAGTTGATACATTTTGATTTGGGAACCATTCACAAGACCCAAAGCATAGTTCATACTGTCGTTTTGATTCTCAAGAACGACAGTTTGTGCGGTGTACGTTTTACCGCAAGCTACCATTGCCAATGCAGCGATAGCGAGAATACAAAGTTTTTTCATTCTTTTGTTGTTATTGTTAAATTATTATTATTATTCAATTCCGAGTAATTCCACGGTGAAGATCAACGCTGCATATGGAGGAATGTTTGCTCCAGCACCACGCTCACCGTAAGCGAGTTGGTATGGTAAGTAGAGTTTGTATTTGCTACCGATAGACATGAGTTGAAGACCCTCTGTCCAACCTTTGATCACTTGGTTCAAACCAAAAGTGATGCTCTCGCCACGTTTGTAACTGCTGTCAAACACAGTACCATCAATGAGTGTTCCCTCATAGTGTACGCGCACTTTGTCGGTTGCTTTAGGCTTTTGACCGATAGTTGCTTCCAATACTTCGTATTGAAGACCACTCTCAGTTACTTTCACACCTTCACGTTTGGCATTCTCTGCGAGGAATGCTTCGCCTGCTGCTTTTGCTTCGCCCGCAATTTTCTCCTCCAATTCGCTAAAGAATTTACCCAACACTTGTTGTGCCTCTTGGTAAGAGATCTGTGGTTGGTTCTTCTCTAGTACATCTTTGATACCTGCTGCCAAATCAGCATATTCGAGGGAAGTAACACCACTTCCCATTAAGTTTTGACCCATGCTAAGGCCAATTGCATAACTAATTTTGTCCATTTCTTGTTATTGTATTAATTGATTCATTCTTGTGATATACTTTCCGATAATATCAAACTCCAAGTTCACTTGCGTACCCACTTCAATGTACTTGAAATTGGTGTTGTCGTGGGTGTAAGGTATGATGCATACGCTCACATACCCCTTGCCGTCCACCACATCGGGTTCACACACAGTTAAACTCACGCCATTGATGCTCACAGAGCCTTTGTCCACGCAGAAATAGCCACGCATAGCCATTTCTTTGGTACTCTCATATTCAAAGCGATAGTACCAACTTCCTTCGGTCTCTTTCACTTCCACGCAACGCGCTGTTTGATCCACGTGCCCTTGCACGATATGTCCATCTAGGCGTTCGCCTAATAGCATCGAACGCTCAAGGTTTACCCAATCGCCCTCTTTTGCTTCGCCGAGGTTGGTACGGTTGAGGGTTTCTTGCATGGCAGTTACGGTATAGAGATCGCCCTCTATCTTTACTACGGTGAGGCATACGCCATTGTGTGCGATGGATTGGTCAATCTTTAGTGGCTCGCCATAGGGGTTGCGTAGGGTGAAGTGTTTATTGGTTTGTTCTTGCTCAATCTTCACGATTTGAGCCATTGTTTCTACTATTCCTGAAAACATAATTATTTTTTCTTAATGAGTGTGCGTCCATCCAAACGATAGAACAATACACAATATATAATAAGGAGTATAGTGCCTATACCCATCTTGATCCATTCATTGATTGGCAAGAAGTGTGCCAAAGCGTAGTATCCTGCCAAAAGTGTCACAACGAGTAGGGTGTATATGCCAATTCGGCGCAAATCATAGGGTATCTCCAAATGTTTGCGTCCGATAAAATACGACAACAACATGATCACCATATAGCAAACTGTGCTGCTGGCTGCGGAAGCCATATAACCTATACGAGGCACAAAGATGGCTTGCAGCGCAAAGGTAATCACCACTCCGAGGATGGAGAAATAGGCACCCCATTGCGTTTTGTCAGTCAGTTTGTACCAGAAGCTGAGGTTGAAATACACGCCTTGGAAAATGTATGTCCATAGTACGACAGGTACTACTTTTAGTCCCTCCCAATAGGAAGGAGCAATAATAAATTTCAGCAAGTCAAGGTAGAATATCATCCCCAAAAGGATCATGTACGAGAAGATGATATAATACTTCATCGCGTCAGCATAGGCTGCAACCGACTCTCTATCCTTGTGCTTAGCAAAAACAAACGGCTCATACGCATAGCGGAAGGCTTGGGTAAACATCATCATCACCATTGCCACCTTGAAGCAGGCTCCATAGATGCCCAATTGTGCTTGCGCATCGGCTCCGTCGTAGAAGAATGGAAATAAGATTCGGTCTAGTGTTTGGTTCATGATGCCGCATACACCTAGTACTAACAATGGCAACGAGTAGCGAAGCATCTGCTTGAGAAGATTCCATGAGAACACTCCTGAACTCCTAAACTCCTGAACTCCTAAACTCCTAAACCCTTCCCCAATCGCAGGCAATAGGCAGACCGTCTGGATGGCAGTCGCCAAGATATTCGCCACAAATACATATCCCACTCCGTAGTTTGGATTATACCAAGATGAGATGATTGCCCAGTCTTGTATCTTCGGACAGAGTACGAGGAAGAAGAGGTTGAGGGCGATATTGAGGAAAACAAAGAGCAGTTTCAATGCCGCAAACTGCAACGGGCGTTTCTTGTAGCGCAAATACGCAAATGGTATGCTCGCAAATGCGTCTATTGCTACGGTTACACCCAATAGTGCTACAAACTCCGAATGGCTAGGATAGCCTAATGCGTTTGCTAATGGCACTTGCCATATGATGCACACAAGGGCAAAGAGCAAGGAAGTGGTAAACAGCGTAATCAGCGAAGTGGTATAGACCGTTTGCGCGTTCTCGCCCTCTTTGTTGGCAAAGCGGAAGAAACCAGTCTCCATACCATAGGTCAGAATCACCAATAATAGCGCTGTCCAAGCGTACAGATTGGTTACGATACCATAGTCCGATTGCTGCTGCAATACGTATGTGTATAGTGGCACAAGCATCCAATTGAGGAACTTACCCACAATGGATGATACGCCATAAATGGCGGTCTCTTTTGCCAATATTTTCATTTGCAAATTGCTGCTCATGCCTTTAAACTCTAAACTGTAGCGGCTTGCCGCGTCCTCTAAACAGTGCGCTGATGCGCACCTTCTACAATCAATACGATTTCGCCTTTTGGTGGGGTTTGTTTGTAGTGTGCTGCTAATTCAAGTAGTGTACCTCGTTGGGTATCTTCGTGTAGTTTGCTAATCTCGCGACTTACGCTTGCTCTGCGCTCGCCACCCATAAACTCCGCCAATTGTTCCAATGTCTTTACCAATCGGAATGGCGACTCGTAGATAATCATCGTATGCGTCTGTTCTGCGAGGATTTTCATACGTGTTTGACGACCTTTCTTCTGTGGCAAAAAACCCTCGAAATAGAATCGATCATTAGGCAATCCTGAATTTACTAAGGCTGGCACAAAAGCCGTTGCGCCGGGCAGGCACTGTACCTCTACACCTTTCTCCACACAAGCACGAACGAGCATAAATCCTGGATCGGATATACAAGGTGTACCCGCATCAGAAATAAGTGCAACATTCATACCTGCCGCCATACGAGCTGCCATATCATCGCTCGTCTCATGTTCATTGAACTTATGATGGCTCTTGAGCGGCGTATGGATATCGTAATGCTTGAGCAATACGGAGGATGTGCGTGTGTCTTCTGCCAATATGAGATCCACCTCTTTTAGCAGTCGCAACGCACGCAGTGTAATATCTTCCAAATTACCGACAGGAGTAGGGATTACATAGAGCATCGCAATAATTCTTAATCAAAATTCTTAATTAACTAAAACGGCGTTTCAGTACATTCTCAAAAAGTTGTACAGCGGTGGACTCTTTATCCCATTCAAAGTTTTCTGCCACATACTCCAACGCTTCGTTGAGAGAGCCTAAACCATTGAGTTCGTCCAATGTCTTTTGCATCAATTCGCCATTACCTGCAAAGAGTTCTCGTTGGAAGAGGAAACGATCACCCAGCGAAATAGCTTGACGGATATCCTCTACCGCAGAACCAAACAATGAGGTTTGTGTTGGCGTAGGACGAGGTGCTGGTTTCTCTACCACTGGTGCAGACTCCACTACTGGAGCAACTTCTACCACAGGTTGAGGTGTTGGCTCTACCACAGGCTCTAACTCGGCCTCAACCTCTGGTTCAACCACAACTTCCTCCACCACAGACTCCTCTTCTGCCTCAATAACAGGTTCAACGACAGGCTCTGTTTCGGTAGTCTCCTCCGTTTCTTCTATAATATCTAGGGTGTCTAGACCATCTAACTCCTCCTGCTCGTCTTCCTCCATGATGAGTTCTACCTCTATCTCTGGTTCTTCTACCTGAGCGGTTGGTTCTGCAGTTGGTTGAACAGCAAGAACTGCTATCAAAGCGGCTTGTTCTGCAACCTGTTGCTCAAGTTGGTTTATTTTACTTGCCAACTCACAATTCTCGAGTTGTGCTTCTAGTTGCGCCACACGAGCCTCTAGAGCAGCCAACTGCTGCTCCAGAGTACTTGTGTATGCGGTTAATGCTTGAATCAATTGTTCCATAACTGATTATTTAGTAGCATCTTCAAGTTTCTTCATCATTGAGTACATGAAGATAGCAGCTACAGCGCAAACGCCTACGAATACGCTCCATACACCCCACAATGGCATGTCACCCCAGAGGTTACCACCGATAGATACGAGGTAGTTACCGATTGCAGTAGCCAAAAACCAGCCACCCATCATCATACCTTTGTATTTTGGAGGAGCCACTTTACTTACAAATGAGATACCCATTGGGCTGAGCAACAACTCAGCGAAGGTCAAAATCAAGTAGGTGTAGATCAATACATTTGCATTTACGAAGGTAGGATCACCAGTCACGCGAGCCAACTCTTGTGCGTTAGGAGTGAGCAAACCAACGCATGCTACTGCCATCACGATATATGCTACAGTTGCTACCACCATACCAAGCGCAATCTTGCGTGGAGCAGAAGGCTCTTTGCCTTTCTTAGCGAGGGCACCAAAGAGTGCCATGCTGAATGGAGTCAATGCAACTACATAGAATGGGTTAAATTGTTGGAAAATAGGTGCACTCAAGGTGATACCATCGGCAGAGATATTCAAATACTTGTATGCCAATACACCCAAAGCTGCTGCGATTACTACGCCAGAGATTACTTTCGCTTTCTTCTCCTTGCTTTGTACAAGTGAGAAACCAGCATATACAATTGCTACGATCATCACGAGGTTGATGATGTCAAATGCCATAGTTTGAACGCCTGTGCAGAGTGGTTGTACGAACTCATCAGCGAAATAGGTGAGTGTCAAGCCGTTTTGGTGGAATGCCATCCAGAAGAAGATCACCACAGCGAATACGAGGCACAATGCCACGATGCGCTTCTTGGTTTGCTCTGGGGTCAACTCCTCTACCTTTGCACCACCGGTAGCGGCTACTTGCTTAGCAGAGTTCTCTACGTGCTTGAACCAAGGACGGCAAGCATAGTAAATAGCGATACTCAACACCAATGATGCGCAAGCCACCATGAAAGCGAAGTGATAACTGTCGTTTACACTTACACCAAGACTGGTTTGTGCCCAATCCATGATTTTTACAGCTGCGGTAGGAGCGAACATTGCGCCAATGTTAATAGCCATATAGAACAATGAGAACGCAGCGTCACGCTTGTCTGCATACTTAGGATCATCGTAGAGGTTACCAACCATTACTTGCAAGTTACCTTTGAACAAACCAGTACCAAAACTGATGAGTACTAATGCTGCAATCATAGCGCCCATAGCGGTGCCACCTGCTCCCAGAGGTACTGCGAGTAAAACATAACCTGCAAACATAACCATAATACCAATGGTTACACACTTGCCATAGCCAATCTTGTCAGCCAAGATACCGCCTACAAGTGGAAGGAAATACACCAACGCGAGGAAGGTAGAATAAATTTGACCTGCTGTAGCTGCTTCGAGTCCGAAGTTAGCACGCAAGAAGAGCGCAAATACGGCCAACATAGTGTAGTAGCCGAAGCGTTCGCCTGTGTTGGCTAGAGCCAATGCAAACAGACCTTTTGGTTGATTTTCAAACATAATGTTTTTGATTTAAAAGTTATTATTAGTTATTGTTTTTCAAAATTCGCACACGGTGCACCATCCATGTTTATCCTCTACTCGTCCATACTGGATGTCTTGCAACGCATG
>JBGVEC010000026.1:0-2441 GCA_045119815.1 Paludibacteraceae bacterium
GGCTCTGGTAAAGCCTTAACAGGATAACGTAAGCCACGCTACGCAAAAGCATAGCATAAGCATTACGCAATAGTTCCTGTTAACTAAAATTTACCAGATTCTTGTTTGAAACGTCTTGCGAACTTATGTATATATCAACGGAGCACACTCCGTTTTATGTCAATTTCGACTTCAAAGATACAGCTTTATCCGTAATCTTTGAAAAATCGGCTCATTTTTCCGCCTCTATACCGTATTTTTTCAACTTTTCGTGCAGCGTAGAGCGGTGTATATTCAATTTTTCGGCAGCCCTTGTCTTGTTATACTGGGTTGCTTCCAATGCCTTGATAATCTTCTCACGTTCATCCTCGTCATCAGAGGCAGGCTTTGCAACTACCCGATGAGCTAATCCCAAATCATCTACACTTAAAGCCTTTCCTTCGGCAAGCAAAACAGCTCTTCGGATTGTATTTTTCAGTTCCCTGACATTGCCCGGCCAATCATAGACCTGTATCCGTTTCTTTGCCTCGGCACTCAATGACAAAGGCTCCCGTTTCAATTCTTCCACACTATGCCTCAGAAAGAACTTTGCCAATGGCAGAATGTCATCGGGACACTCTCGAAGCGGAGGTATATTTATCGTAAACTCATTCAAACGGTAATATAAATCCTCTCTGAAACGACCGTCAGCGATGGCCTTCTCCAAATTCTCATTGGTAGCCGCAACAATACGCACATCACATTTCATCTCCCGTTTTCCACCTACCGGACGATAGCATTTTTCCTGCAAGGCTCGTAGAAGAAGTGTCTGTACCTCATATGGGAGATTTCCCACTTCATCAAGGAACAAAGTACCTCCATCCGCCTCATAAAACACTCCGTTCTTATTATCCAAAGCACCAGTGAAGGCACCCTTGATATGACCGAAAAACTCCGATGCAGCCAGATCCTTCGGAATGGCTCCGCAATCGACAGCAATGAAAGGCATACCGGCACGATGACTTCTCTTATGGATGGACTCCGCAAAATACTCTTTACCCGTACCATTCTCTCCACGAACAAGAACAGACATATCGGTTGCCGCTACCAACTTGGTGTGTTTTTCCACTTGTTGGATCTTTGCACTCATACGCTTGAAGATATGTGTTTCCGTCGGAACTTTCTTCTTGCGATGAAGTAGTCCGTTAATAACCGAATATAGAGTTTCGGGCATAAAGGGCTTGGGCAGATAATCCACCGCACCCAATTTCATAGCCTTCACAGCTGACTGTACTTCGGCATATTGCGTCATAACCACAAACGGAATACGGCTGTCACGCTTGTTCAGCCATTCCAACATCTCAACACCGTCACCATCTGGAAGACGCATATCCGATAAAATGAGGTCGGCATCCCCATTGTCCGTAATCATACGCCGTGCCCGTGTAGCATTGGTGGCATATTCCACTTGGAAGTGTTCTTTCTCCAGCCAATTTTTCAATGCCCGTGCAAAAACAAGGTCATCTTCAATAATCAATATCTTGCTCATGGTTTGTCCTCCGTGATTTGTGCCCTTGCTTGCTCGGTAAGTTGTATTGATACATTCTTCATTTGCTCAAAAGCTTTTACTACATCACCATCCATAGAGGATGTTTTCTTGACAACATTTTGTAACTCCTTCACGGAAGAACCGACACCCAGTAATTCCCACGAAGATAACAAATGATGTATGGCGGCTGACAATCCCTCTTTATCATTGTCCTTAATCGCCTTATCAAGCAGTTGCATATTCAAGTCTGTTTCCTTTATAAGCAACTCCAACATTTCAGTATCATCGTGTTCGCCTGTGAGCAATGTGGAAAAATCAATCTCAATTTCGGATGTCAGGTTATTATCTATACATTCGTTGATAGCCGATAGCAACTCATCCTTTGAGAAAGGCTTGTGTATACAACCAACAAAACCCCGTGCCTTGAAATCTTCCGATGTCAATTCAGCCCGTCCGGTTATGGCAAGTACAGGAACATTTCTCGCATTTTCATTATTGGCATTTCGTAACAACTCCAACAACTCATAGCCGTTAATCTGAGGCATCATAATGTCGGTTATCATCAAATCATATTTTATGGTACGCATCCGCTCCATCAGTTCACCGACATTGTTGCAGCCGTCCGCCTTTACCTTGCAGGAGGCAAGCATTCGTGTAGTCATTTTCAATACAAAAGCATCGTTATCCACAACGGCTATCCTCAAATTCGGAGATAACTCTATTGGAGCAACTGATTGTTGCAGAAGAATCTCATCAGTGCAAACTGATAGTGGCAGTCGGACGGTAAAGATACAACCTTTCCCTATGTCCGACCTAACGTCAATAGTACCACCCAACAGATTGACAAGTCCTAATGTAATGGGCAGTCCAAGTCCGAAACCCTCTTGTGCAGATGTATCTCCAAAGCGTTCAAAAGGTTGGTATATACGCTTTA
>JBGVEC010000027.1:0-3068 GCA_045119815.1 Paludibacteraceae bacterium
TGCAGCATCTTGCTCCGCCCAATATTCTTCGGTGAGCACCACACCTTCGGAAATCAATTTTAGATTCTCCACAAACCGAACCAATCGCCAGTCTATTGTCTCGCTATAGACTTTGCGCGAGATAAATATTCTAAAGAACCAACCAAATTTTACATGCACATCCATCGCCAATTTAGCCTGATTTTCGCCTTCTGGACTAACATGAAATGTACCATATGCCTGTTTAATCAATGTGCCAGCATAATGGATGTCCACTCTCACATCTCTACGATCACCTGCCATAGTATCCACCACCGAACTCTCTATCACCACATCCTTCATAAAAGGTTTTTCATCCACCAACACATCCAACACCAACTTACTATAGTGTTCCTCGGGCACATAACTCGACTCTTTCCAAATAAGATAAAACGCATTCTTCTTTTTATCCTCCTGTTTACCCAACCCGACAAAAAACCTCTCCGACAACACTTCCGGATTGGTTTGTAGGCAGTATATCATAGAGTCTACTGTCTGATTACATACAACCACCGATGTATCCACTACCGTCTCATAAGTAGTATGAAACATACCCTCCGACAAGGTCGTCAATACCGAAAATATTATCGCAAATACCATCATTCTCTAAACACTAAACAGTAGCGCAGCGTCCACCAAACAACACTAATCCTTCGCATTGAGCACGCGTTCCATATTCTGTTCTCTATGGATCAACTGCACCTCCACACCATACTTCTCATTGATGTGCTGTGCCATTTTCTCCGCGGCATATACAGAACGGTGTTGTCCACCGGTACAACCAAAGGAAACCATCAAGTTTTGGAAGCCACGATCCATATAACGCTTCACAGAGAAGTCCACCATTTGATAGGCCTCCTCCAAGAATGGCAGTATCTCCCCATCTTCCTCCAAGAAGTCTATCACCGGTTTATCCATACCGGTAAAGAACTGATAACGCTCATATTTACCCGGATTATTGATAGCACGGCAGTCAAACACAAAACCACCACCATTGCCCGAGCCATCTGCTGGAATACCTTTCTTATACGAGAAACTATATACACGCACCACCAATGGTTTGCGCATACCGACCTCTTTGAATTGCTTCATCTCAGTCATATTCTGCAATACCTCAATCAAGTATGGATAGTCCTCACTCGCGTGCTTCAACAAATGGCGCAGGTTATCTATCGCAAACGGAATGGATTGCAAGAAGTGAGGTTTCTTCTCAAAATATCCTCTAAATCCATATGCACCAAGCACTTGCATCGTTCTAAACAAGACAAAATGCTTCAAATTCTCATAGAACTCCTCACGATCCACAGGCATATAGTGTTGCAACTCGTCTATATATTCTTCCACCAACTCCTCACGCAAATCTGGATGGAAGTTCGCTTTAGCTTGCCACAAGAACGAAGCTACATCATAATACACAGGACCTTTTCTTCCTCCCTGAAAATCAATAAAGTAAGGCACCAACTCCTTCTCGCCTTTCGCCTCTCTTTCCACCACCATCACATTGCGAGACTGAAAATCGCGATACATAAAGGCACTCATCTTGCTTTGTAGCAGGATATATGCCAAACGCTCAAACTCATTCTCCAGTTTATCCTCTTGGAAATCCAAACCTGTAGCCTTCAAGAAACAATATTTGAAGTAATTCAAATCCCAGAGAATAGAACGCAAATTAAATTCTGGTTGAGGATAACATTGATTAAAATCAAATTGCTCGGCAGCCATCACTTGCAGTTTAGCCAATCCGCGCACGGTTTTGCGTAGCATTTCTTTTTCAGGTGCAGAGAACACACCTGTCTTTCTACCTTCTGCGATAAAATCAAACAACAAGGTATCCCCCAAGTCTTCTTGCACATAATTCATCTCATCATCGCTTACAGCAAGCACTTGAGGTACATTCAGTCCCTTCTGCATAAAGTGCTCTGCCATATAGAGAAAGGCATGATTCTCATCTCTTGATGTACCTTGTACACCAATCAATGAAGTGCTATTATCCTCACTGTATATGCGATAGTATCGACGATTACTGCCTGATGCGGTCAATGCTACTTGCTCACCTGCTTTTTTGCCGGTAGCCTCAAAAAATAATTGACTTAATGATTGCGCCATAGTTACCCAAAATATTTAACGTGCAAAGATACTACTTTTTTACGAAATATGCAAAAAAAAGCGTTTTTTTTCAAAAATATTTGGTCATATCAAAAAAAAGCAGTACCTTTGCACTCGGTTTTGAAACCAACCCGTCTTCCTAGCTCAGTTGGTAGAGCAACTGACTCTTAATCAGTGGGTCCAGGGTTCGAGTCCCTGGGAGGACACAAAGGATACTTGAATAGGTATCCTTTTTTTATAAACATCCAACCCATATCATACTTATGAAAGCAATGATATTTGCGGCAGGTCTAGGCACACGCCTCAAACCGCTAACTGACACTCTCCCTAAGGCTCTTGTGCCACTAGCAGGCAAAACCCTATTGCAATGGCAAATCGAGAAACTCAAAGCAGCAGGCATTAGAGACATCGTGGTGAACATCCATCACTTCCCTGATATGATCATTAACTATCTAAAGGACAATGATAATTTCGGGTGCAATATTCAGGTAAGTGACGAGCGCGATATGCTCCTAGAAACTGGTGGTGGATTGCGCAAAGCAGAGGAGAAGTTTAGAAGTTTAGGAGTTCAGGAGTTCAGAATTTCAAACGAAGGCATACTCATCTGCAATGTAGATATCCTATCCAATATCGATATTCCTACCCTACTCCAGGCATATAATCCAGACGAAATGGGTGTAGTGGTTGTTAGCGAAAGAGAAACACAACGCTACTTGCTTTTCAACGAAGAAAACCGCCTCTGCGGCTGGACCAACATCGCCACAGGGGAAGTCCGCGGTCCAATTGCCGATAGCCAATCACCCATTGCCAATCGCCAACTAGCCTTCTCGGGCATGCAGGTGCTTAGTCCACGCATTTTCGATTGCATGGACGAGGTGGTAAAGCAAAAAGGTGAGAAATTCTCCCTTATTGATTTATATTTGAGTATAGCACAAAAAGAAATT
>JBGVEC010000028.1:0-6789 GCA_045119815.1 Paludibacteraceae bacterium
CTTTCCATCACAGGTTACACTTGTGGGGACCTGTTTTTTCAGGGGGCGCTTCAGGAAGATGCATTGCTGGGGATGCTGGAGATTGCAGAACATACTGCACATCTGGATATAATTTCAATAGTAGGGCTACCCATTGTGATAGGTCAACAACTGTTGAATGTAGCGGCAGTTATACAACACGGTCATATATTGGGCATGATTCCCAAAAGTTATTTACCTAACTATAAGGAATTTTATGAACAGCGCTGGTTTGCATCTGCATTCGACAACCGGATGTCGGAGTATGACATTCACGGGGAACATATCCCTGTCGGGAATGATCTGTTGTTCTCCACGCCCGAAGTTGTTTTCGGAATAGAGATATGCGAAGACCTGTGGGCCCCTGTGCCTCGAAGTTCTGTTCTGGCTATCCAAGGGGCTGAAATAATTTTCAATCTTTCAGCCTCCAATGAATGTGTCGGTAAACATAAGTATCTCCGAACCTTAATTTCCCAACAATCGGGCAGGTTGATTGCCGGATATGTATATAGTTCGTGTGGCTTCGGCGAATCTTCCACGGATGTCGTGTTTGGCGGCAATGCGTTAATCTGGGAAAACGGAAGTTTCCTTTGCGAAGGGAAAAGGTTCAGTTATGAACCTCAGTTGGTAATCAGTGATATTGATGTGGATTGTTTAAGAAACGAACGGTTGGCAAATACCACTTTCAAGACTAACCAGAGCCACGTTGCCATGCCATCCCCAAGAATAATTAAGACTGGTCCTTTGGCCAAAGAAGGAAAATTCCTTAATAGAACGATTTCATCACATCCATTCATCCCCGATAGCGAAGATTATGATGAAACCTGTAATGAAGTTATATCCATTCAATGTGCAGGACTGGCAAAACGAATAACACATACTCAAGCAAAAAGTGTGGTGGTAGGCATATCGGGAGGACTGGATTCTACTTTAGCCTTATTAATCTGCATTAGGACATTTGATAGACTCGGTTTGGACAGGAAAGGTATTATTGCGATAACAATGCCCGGCTTTGGCACTACAAGAGGGACATATATCAATGCCGTCAAGTTGATTGAAACATTGGGTTGTTCATTGAAAGAGATTGATATAAAAGAGGCTTGCAGAGTCCATTTGAAGGATATAGGACATCCTAAAGAACTACGTGACACTGTATATGAAAATACCCAAGCACGCGAACGAACCCAAATTCTGATGGACATCGCTAACCAAAACAATGGTTTTGTAATAGGAACCAGCGATTTATCCGAAATAGCTCTTGGGTGGTCCACATACAATGGTGACCACATGTCAATGTATGGAGTAAATAGTGGCGTTCCTAAGACATTAGTCAAATATTTGGTTCAATGGATAGCAGACAACAAGACCGATTCGGCACTTCGAACTATTCTGCTGGATATAATTTCCACACCTGTAAGTCCGGAATTACTACCATCTGGCGAAAATGAGGAGATAGAACAACGTACTGAAGATGTAGTGGGTCCGTACGAGCTACACGATTTCTTCCTGTACCACTTCATACGCTATGGAGCAACTCCCCGAAAAATTCTATACTTGGCGACTATCGCTTTTGCCGGTTTCTACGATGAAACCATCATTAAGCATTGGCTTTCCGTTTTTATCCACCGATTCTTTGCCCAACAGTTCAAGCGTTCTTGTATGACCGATGGACCTAAGGTTGGCAGTGTATCTCTTAGTCCCCGTGGTGACTGGCGAATGCCGAGTGATGCAAGTAGTAAATTATGGTTAGATAAAATATAAAAAAGCTACAAACATCGAATACCGGAGAAATATATGTAATTTAAATCAAACTAATGATTTTCATATGGGAAGTAATCAATTTGATGAAATAGATGAAAAAATCCTTCAAATGTTGGCGAAGGATGGCAATATTCCTTTTCAAGAAGTCGCCCGTGTGTGTGGAGTATCCGGTACAACCATTCATACACGAGTAAAACGACTTACTTCATTAGGAGTTGTCAAGGTTCAAAATATATCATCAACCCGTGCCAAGAAGTCTGTTTGATCCTTCACTGCATCTGCAGCCGTTCCCAACCAAATCTTTCCATCGTGATTGATTATTCGGGCATAATGCCCCGTTGCGACAGCATCAAAAAAACGTCCTACTTGACGTTCGAAACATCCGAACTTAATGAGCCGATTACACATTACATCGGAATTGGGTGTAAAACCTTGACGTAGTTTATCCATCATATAGCCTACGACCTCTTCCCAATACTGCTTATGCAAATCCACAATCTCAAAAGGTAGCCCATAACGTCGGGATACACTTCTGCAAATCTCCACATCCTCTTCCATAGAACAGTCCACAGTCCCGATTTCGTCGCTGCTTATCTGAATATAGAACAAGGAGGGACGACAGCCCTGTTCGCAAAGCAAATGTACTGCAACCGAACTATCGACTCCTCCTGAAAGTAATACTGCAATCTCCTTCATTTAATAATTCTGTAAAATTGACCATTTCAAATTTTATTCAAAGCCCGGCTTATGTCCGCCAACAAATCATCAATATGCTCTGTACCAATTGAGAGACGAATTGTCGAGGGTGTGATATGTTGCGCATCCAACTCTTCGGGTGATAATTGAGAATGTGTTGTGGTATATGGATGAATGACAAGACTTTTTACATCGGCCACATTGGCAAGGAGTGAGAATATTTCTAGTGAGTCGATAAATTTCCAAGCAGCCTCTTGTCCACCTTTTATTTCGAAAGTAAAAATGCTTGCTGCGCCATTGGGAAAGTATTGCCGGTAGAGTGCGTGGTCGGGATGCTGAGACAAGGATGGATGGTTTACCTTCAGCACTTTGGGGTGATTGTGCAAGAACTGAACCACTTTCAAGGCGTTTGTTATATGACGTTCCACACGCAGCGAGAGTGTTTCCAGACCTTGAAGCAAAATGAATGCGTTAAAAGGTGAGAGTGTGGCACCGGTATCGCGGAGAATGACTGCGCGGATGCGCGTAACAAAGGCGGCTGCTCCTGCAACATCGGCAAATATGGCACCGTGATAAGATGGGTCGGGTTGTGCCAAAGTGGGGAACTTGTCGGGTTGTGCTTTCCAATCAAAATGCCCCCCATCTACGATTACACCACCTAATGAGGTTCCGTGCCCGCCAATGAATTTGGTGGCCGAGTGTACTACAATGTCGGCGCCGTGCTCAAGAGGACGGAACAGGAACGGAGTGGCAAAGGTGTTGTCAACAATCACCGGGACACCGGGCCGATGGGCAACCTCGGAAACACCTTCGAGATTCAGCACGTCAGAATTCGGATTTCCTAATGTCTCTACAAACACTACCTTTGTGTTGGGCCGGATTGCCGCCTCCAATGCATTGAGGTCGTTTACTCGAACAATGGTGCTTGTGATGCCTTGTGTGGCAAGTGTATGGGTGATGAGATTATAAGAACCGCCATAAAGATTATCGGCTGCCACCACGTGGTCGCCTGCCTGAAGAATATTCTGCAATGCATAAGTGATGGCTGCTGCTCCCGATGCAACGGCCAATCCTGCCACACCACCCTCAAGAGCCGCAACACGCTCCTCAAACACTCCTTGTGTCGAGTTTGTCAATCGTCCATAAATATTCCCTGCATCGCGCAACCCGAAACGGTCGGCTGCGTGTTGTGAATTGCGAAATACGTACGATGTCGTCTGGTAAATAGGTACCGCACGTGCTTCGGTGGCAGGGTCGGGCTGTTCTTGGCCAACGTGTAACTGCAATGTCTCAAAGTGTAAATTTTTCCTTTCCATAATTCATATATTTTAAAGTTACAACATATTTCTTTTCTTTGATGCAAAGGTATCTTGCACAGTCTTTTCCTACAATATTTAGCCAAAATACAGAAAATAACACTAAATTTGCGTCGACAAATAGAATAAAAGACCTATTTAAAAATTAAACAGAGCCTTTGATAGAAAATTTTTCTTTATGGAAACATTGGATAAAGTAGATTTGCAGATATTGCGGACACTACAACAAAATGCCCGACTGACAACCAAAGAGCTTGCCTCGCGAGTGAGCCTCTCATCTACCCCGGTATTCGAACGGCTGAAACGGTTGGAGAGCAACGGCTATATCAAGAAATATATTGCCGTACTCGATGCCGAGAAGTTGAATCAAGGTTTCATAGTCTTTTGCAATGTAAAGATGAGTAGGTTAAGTCGCGAAATTGCGCAGAATTTCACTCAAATCATTCGGGATATACCCGAGGTAACGGAATGCTACAATATCTCCGGCAGTTTCGACTATCTGTTAAAGATACACGCACCCAATATGAAATATTATCAGGAATTTGTACTTAATGTACTGGGAACAATCGAAAATCTGGGCTCATTGGAAAGTACTTTTGTGATGGACGAAATAAAGCACGAATATGGTATAAACGTCTAAAATAAGAGCCCATTTAAATCACATATATTCCCTTAAATATCTACAGATTCGAAGAAATATATGTAATTTTGCATCAAACTAATGATGTTCATATGGAGAATAATCAATTTGATGAAATAGATGAAAAAATCCTTCAAATGTTGGCGAAGGATGGCAATATACCTTTTCAAGAAGTCGCCCGAGCCTGTGGAGTTTCCGGTACAACCATTCATACACGAGTAAAACGACTTACTTCATTAGGAGTTGTTCAAGGTTCAAAATATATCATCAATCCTGCAAAAATCGGTTATGATACCTGTGCTTATGTTGGGCTTACGCTTAAAGATGATTCTCGTTTTGAGAGTGTTATCGAAGCCTTAAAGTCCATTCCTGAAATTGTCGAGGTTCATTGCACGAATGAAGCTTATGACTTGTTTGTAAAAATTTATGCAAGGAACAACGAGCATTTGCTAGCATTGATTCAAACACAGCTAAAACCTCTCGGATTATCTCAGTCAAAAATTATAATTTCATTTAAGGTTGTGTATAATAAACAACTGACAATTCTTCCGAAATAAGAAGAACTAAAATATTTATGGCGACCACTCTTTGAGAGTAGCCGCCATTCTTCTAAATTTTTCTTCCTTTATTATATATATTTGGCATTCCAATTTTAGACATCAAACAAAAAAAATTGAAGAATCTTTTCTAATATAGAAAATTTTGCACTATCTTTGTGAACAGATTTGTTGACAAACTATTGTTATGGACTGCAATGTTGGACAATATATAAGTGAGTTGGTAGCTCGTTCGGGACTCTCGCAGGCAGATGTGGCTCGCGAGATAAGTGTTTCGCGTCAATCACTCAGTTATGTTATTTGTGGTAAGCGTGATATGTCGTTACAGCTCGCTATGAAATTGGAGTCGTACTTCTCTTTGCCCGATGGCGAACTAATGAAGATGCAGGCTCTGCAAGCCGTCCAGCAGCGTAAGCAAGAGATCCGCACCCACCTATGCGAGGTGCTTGTGTCAAAGAATGCCTTTTGGTCTTACGATGTGAGCTCATACGATGCCATTCCCAATGAGGAGCTGATAGAGAAGTGTTTTACTCAGTTGGATATGGATGACATCGACCTTATGTTTGAGCTTTATCCTCGCAAGCGCATCCAGCAAGTATGGCGTGAGCGTATGGCTATCCAGGGCGAGTATATGCAGATGCTCAACATAATGATTGCGATGTACTACTTCGGCATAAAGGAGCCCGAAAAGTACCTTGCAAAGGTTGAGCGACAGCACATAAACAAGATATTAAAACAGTCGTTATATGCGTCAGGGATTAACAACTAACATCGAAGCCATCATTGAGCAGGTTGCTCAGTTGGAGTGCATCAAGCCCTACATCTTGTGTGGCGGCACAGCACTCGCTATACAGATAGGTCATCGCAAAAGTGAGGACTTGGACTTTATGATGTGGCGCATATCCAAGACCGAGAAGCCAGAGGTTAATTGGAATGCTATCGAGAGGGAACTCAAAGAGAAGATTGGAGAGATTGAAAACTTCAACATGCTCGGCTTTGACCAGGTTGAGTTTGTCGTTCGGGGTGTCAAGTTCTCGTTCTTTGTGAGCGACAACCTCTCGCCCGTCACAGCACCTACCGAGTATCTCGGCAATATCCGTTTGGCTGACATAGAGTCTATTATGGCAATGAAGATGGAGGTAATGTTGCGTAGAATGAAGTTCCGCGACTACTACGATATCTATTGTATGTTGCAGGAGGGTTACTCAATACACAACGGCATAGAGAAGGCTCTTAACCTATCGCGCCACCGCCTCTCGTCTAAAAACATTATTGCAATGCTCCTGGGTGGTCAGTTTATCCCCGACAATAACTTTGCAACATTAGAGCCGAAGTACGATGTCACAAAGGAGCAGATACGCGAGTATATAATGCAAAAACTCAAGGAATAACATCCAACCACAACCATAATTTGCGGCATTAATAATGAATTAAACCCTCCATTCGCAGTGAATGAAGGCGTCGGTTATTTCTTGTCTATTTGTATGTATTCGGAGTATTTGATATCGACATAGGGATTGTCGCTCGATATGGTCTGGTGGATTGCCTTAACCTTCTTCCAAAAGAGACATTTACGCTTGTATTCAACCCATACGGTCTGTTGTAGAGTAACAGGCAATCGGATATCACCTTTGAGACTGTCGTTATCAATAACTGCATCAAGCTGGATATGTGGCGACACCATCTCGACCTTCTGCTGAATCACAGGCACTGTATCTCGAATAAATACAGTATCTCGGATTACTGCATTGATGGGTGCAGCCACCTCCAACTGATGTTTTGCAGCCGCTTGAAGGTCTTT
>JBGVEC010000029.1:0-6245 GCA_045119815.1 Paludibacteraceae bacterium
ATCAGCGAAGAACTAGGAAGAACAATCGGTATTATTCGCGACATTTTCTCTCCTAATTTTGAGAGCATACATGTCAATAACAAAGAGGTTTACGAGGAAATCCAACAGTACCTCGAACTTATCGCCCCTGAATCATCTAAATTAGTCAAACTCTACACTGGCGAACAGCCTATCTTCGATAAGTTTGACATCACCAGACAGATGAAAACAGGCTTGGGACGAACCGTTGGATTCAAAAAAGGTGGATACCTCATCATGGACAAAACCGAAGCGCTATTCTCCATTGATGTGAATAGCGGCAGCAAGAAACTCTTTGAAGACCAAGAGCAGAATGCATTTCATTTCAATATGCTAGCAGCAGACGAAATAGTGCATCAACTGCGACTCAGAGATATCGGCGGAATCATCGTCATTGACTTCATCGATATGGATGACAAAGCCAATCAGCAAACGCTATACGACCATATGCGCGAACTGATGGATAGAGACAGGGCAAAACATAATGTATTGCCACTCAGCAAGTTTGGACTAATGCAAATCACCCGCCAACGCGTGCGCCCAGCGGTGGAAATGGATGTGATGGAGACCTGTCCAACTTGTATGGGAAAAGGCAAAATACAGTCTTCCATTCTCTTTACGGACAAAATTACCGAAGAGATCGAAGCCTACAAACAACATTTTGGCAGAGGACTACGATTGCACCTACACCCATATATATACGCCTATGTATCAAAGGGATGGATTAAATCCCTAACATCCAAATGGCGACTTAAATATGGCGTGCATACCATCGAAAATCAGAGTCTAGGAATGCTCGAAACCAAATTCTACAACCGCAAAGGAGTACAACTAACGCTCCCTACGGCAGAAGAGCAAAACAAGGCAACAGAGAAGCAAAAATAATCTAAAAGCCATCCAATTTGTAAATTGGGTGGCTTTTATTTGCATATTTAAGCAAAAAAATGTATCTTTGCACAAATTTTCAGCACAATGAACAAGCAATACCAAGAACTACAAGTCCAAGAGGGAGTCTATATCCCTCAACCTGCACTGCAATATCCAGAGGAGAATCCTTTTGAGAGAACGCTTTTCCCTAAGCAAATCAAGCACATAGACTTTGACGAACATTATCCATACATCAACGATTCGTTCAAGTATCGTTTTAACTTGCTTTGGGGATACTACCTCGTTGTTCATGTCCTCTTGCGCCTCAAACTTCGTATACAAATGGGCTTGCGCATACGCGGGCGCGAAGTCCTTAAGAAATATAAGTCTGAACTTAAACATGGTGCCATCACTATTGCCAACCATGTCTATCGTCTAGACTGCCCATGCGTGCTGATTGCTGTGAAGGGTACACATCGCACACGCATACCAATGTTCGCACCTAATTTCCGCACCAAAGATGGATTTTTTATGCAACTAGCGGGTGGAGTACCTATTCCTGATTCTGCAACCAACATGTCTGCGCTTAAGAAGTTCAACGAAGCTTTTGATGAGTTTCATCGCCGTGGATATTGGTTTCACATCTTCCCAGAGGCGTGCCGTTGGGATATGTACAAACCCCTTCGTCCGTTCCAAAAAGGAGCTTTCACCATGAGTTATAAGTACAACAAACCTATCCTGCCATGTGTGATCACTTTCCGCGAGCGCAAAGGTATCTTCCGTCTTTTTGGTCCTAAATCTTTACCATTGCTGACGGTCACCATAGGCGAACCGCTATTGCCTGACACTACTCAACCACGCAAAACAGAGGTAGAACGCCTACGCACACAAGCCCATACCCAAATGCAACAGATGGCAGGCATCACCCACAATCCTTGGCCTACTTCTTGGGGAAATCTCTAAATACCAAACATGCTATACCGCATCTTCGACGATATGACCCAATGTAGTGAGCAAGAAGTGGCTCGCTTGTTGCCTCTTGTCTCGGCTCAGCGCAGAGAACAAGCATTGCGCTATAAGCACACTTTTGGACAGTATTGTTGTCTCCAATCATATAAGATGCTTTGCGAACTATTAACTGAGTGGAGTAGAGTGCACCAACTGCCTATCAATCAACAACCTATCTTCCTATACAACGACTATGGCGCACCCTATATAGAGGGCGGACCATATTTCTCCATCTCCCATTGTAAAAGAGGTATAGCCGTAGCGGTAAGCGAAAATCTCATTGGCATTGATATAGAGGCAATTCGCACATTCAGTCCCGATCTCATGCGCAAAACCATGAATGAAGACGAGCAATTACGCATCACGTCTTCTGCCATACCAGAAGTGGAATTTATTCGTTTTTGGACACAAAAAGAGGCACTCCTCAAGCTCCAAGGTACAGGTATCATTTCCGACTTGCACTATGTGCTGACCCATGCCCATGACGTATCTTGGACTGAGATATCACCTCTAGACAAAGGCTATATCTGCACGATAGCTTCTTTAATCGATCACCACCGCAGTGCCAGAAATTGACACCAGCAGCATGGAGCCATTGGGGCCGACGGTTTCGTAGCCATATGACACGCCAACGATGGCGTTGGCACCCATCGCACGGGCGCGTTGCTCCATCTCGCGTTGCGCTTGCTCGCGACCATCAATCATCGCTTTCTCATAGGTATTGCTGCGACCGCCAACAAAATCACGCACAGACGCAAAAAAGTCCTTCACAAAGTTCAAACCAAAAATAACTTCGCCCGAAACAAGGCCTTTATACTCGCGAATCTCATGACCCTGAATAGATTGGGTAGTAGTAACTATCATAGTTTTACGTGTTTTTATTCTTTATTGTAATTTTTCCACCAACTCCTCCACATCCTCTTCCGTAGTAGCCCAGGAAGTGACGAAACGGACTGTTGTTTCTTTCTCGCCGCGAACGCCCCAGTCTTCGAACGAAACACCTTTCTCGCGCAAATTATCCACTACCTTGTTGGGTAACACAAAGAACTGCTGGTTCGTAGGCGAGTCAATCGCTACGCGATAGCCCTTCTTGACAAAACCCTCACGAAGTCGCTGTGCCAGCATCACAGCATGCTGACAAATACGCTCATAGAGATTATCCGTAAATAACGTCAAGAACTGTACGCCCAAGATCCTACCTTTGGCGCAGAGCGCACCATGTTGCTTAACCAATGGGAAGAAATGGAGTAGGGTGTCGGGATTAGCAGCCACTACCGCTTCGCCAAACAACAAACCACACTTCGTTCCACCAACATAGAACACATCGCACAATCGAGCAATATCTGGCAAGGTCACATCACATGCCTCAGAAGCCAAGGCATAGCCCAAACGCGCACCATCCATATAGAGCGGGATATGGTGCTTATGGCACACCTCTGATAACTGTTCCAGATCGTTGAGCGAGTACAAAGTGCCGTACTCCGTGGGCATGGTGATATACAACATACCTGGTGCTACCATATGCTCGTAGGTCTCATCGCGATAGAAATCCGTGATATAGCTATCTACTTGATCAGCAGTCAGTTTGCCGTCTTTAGTTGGCAAGGTTAGCACCTTGTGTCCGCTATGCTCAATGGCGCCACTCTCGTGCACATTGATATGCGCGGTCTCGGCCGCCAACACGCCCTCGTGACGTCGGAGTAGGGCATCAATCACCGTGGCATTGGTCTGCGTGCCACCCTCAAGAAACTGCACCAAAGCATTGGGTGCAGCACATGCCATGCGAATAGCGTCTTTCGCTTGCTGTGTATAAGGGTCGCAACCATAGCCAACCGTATGTTCCAGATTGGTTTCTACCAAACGGCGCAGCACCTCTGGATGCGCACCTTCCATATAATCGCTATCGAAATAAATCATAGGTTATAAGGCAACTAACTGATACTTATAGGTGTACATAATCATAATTGCGCTCATCAACAATAGGATAAGTGAATATGTATATAAAATAGACTTGATAGTTTTTAGTAATGCAATAAATTTAACATTCGAGTTTGGTACCCAAATTAGACCGACAGAAAAACATGCACAAAAGATATTGGCAATAAAAATAAATGTCAGGATTTCTGGAACATTTACCTTGGTTAAAACACCGCTCAAGGGCAAAAGGAAAGAAATAATGGTGATAATAACACTCGTGTTTTTTTCTACAACAATTACTCTATCTTCGTACCATTTGAAATAATTCTCGGCGCCTTTGGCATCGTCAAATTTGCTAAAAAATAAGTTAGATAATAATAAAAAATTACCTAATGCCCAAGGAAAAAAATACATATAAGATTTACCAGCAAAAATGTCATGTCTAAACAAATAGATGATAAACACATTCCATAATAAAGCGGCAATATAGTATAGAATAGAACTTATATCTATACTTTTAATTTCTCTATTACTGCAAAAATCAACTTCCCACGTTTCATAATGTGTAAATACAAAATATCCAATGGATTGTAGTAATACATAGTTAGAGGAAGTCCATGTGAGTATGTAGTCTCCCATTAAATCCTTTGGAACCTCACTGAAAATGGCAGAACATGTACTAGCTACAAGTGAAGGCAAAAGAGCGATCAATACTGTGTAGTAAGAATAATGCGAGTCTTTATTGATAATGGACATTACGATGGTAAATGCCAAAAATCCAGTAGCCAATATGTATATAGCTACATTATTAATCGATGACGCAAAAAAGAAAAATAGTATGTAAATGAGTGTTGCTATTATTATGAAAAATTCATAAATTTTGTGCAATGTTGTGTTAGTACTATTTTTACGCACATTTATACGGTCATTTTTACGCTCAATGCGTTGTATAAACACAAATGCCAAATACATTAATAGTAATTGCAGCAAGTTTGATGCTGCATTTATAATATTGATTTTCATTGGAATATCAATAATTGATATACAGATCATCAACGATATTGCGCCAATAATCAGTCCCCAATATCTAAATAAAATCAGAGAAGCAAATAAGAATACAACCATTAGATACAATGGTTGACTCGTATAAAAAATAGCCGTATTTGTATTTAGTAACAAGGGAATTGCGCTAATAGCCAACGCAATGAGAATAGCCTGCAATATATTTATAAACAAGCCTAAAGTACTTAATTGATATGTAGTTGGCTCTTCTTTGGTTTGGGGACTGAGTGTATTTGTAACACCTCCTTCAATTATAGGAGTGTCAGTGATTTTTGATTCTATCATGTTCATGGTATTATTAGTCATTTGAGAAAAATTTGACCGAACGGATTTGATTTTACTATTTCAACGGCTAATTACGCTAATTTCTAGAAAAATTCGTATAATTTGTTCAATTTGCCGTTTAATCATGTTCATCGTTAATGTTCTTTTTTATAGGACACTAGTGTTTTTTTTCAATCTTCAATTTATCTCCTCTTTGACCATGAGCGGCCGCTGGAGGTGCTGTAGTAGAGTCCATTGGATGTTTGGGCAAGCAGTTCTCTACCACCGTCCATTAGGCATTGAAACGTGCCGCAAGTGCTGCTATTATATCTCGATGACCAACTGCGTCCCTGCGAGGTGGAATAGTAAATACCCTTGCTCGTAGCTGCTATCAGCTCATTGCCATAGGGTAGGAGGTCGATAAACTCGCCGCAGGATGTGCTACTGTATCTCGTTGACCAACTGCGACCTTGTGAGGTGGAATACTCAATGGTGTTTTTGGCAGGATTGATACGAATCATCTCACTGCCCAACATAATCATTTGTGGCATATATGATAATTTTGAATTAAGAGCAATCATGCTCCATAGTAATAGATTCTGTTTTGAACAATATTGAACAATTTTGAACTATATCATTTGTGATATAATCTGCTTCAGTTTATTTGCGAGTGCAAAGGTACTAAATTTTTGTTATATACGCAAGAACTTATACCTTATAAATAGCAATTCTATTTAGGATATGCACCTAAAGTGCTATTGTTTAGAGATTTGAGTGACTTGCCCATCACGAGCACGCCTTCAAGCCAATCCCTATACTGAGTGCAATTTTCAAAAAATATATTCTTTTACTTGCGTATGTCAATAATTTTTCGTACTTTTGCAGGCTTTTTTGTGTGGAAAAGAGTAGGGGTAGCAATCCTTAAACTATTTTGCACCAATTTGAACAAGTTTGAACTATATTGAACCACTAAGAATATGTTTAGAACCAACACTTGTGGCGAGCTTCGCCTCGCCGATGCAGGCAAAACAGTGACCCTCGCAGGATGGGCACAACGAATCCGCAAAATGGGCGGTATGACATTCATTGACCTTCGTGACCGCTATGGT
>JBGVEC010000030.1:0-7398 GCA_045119815.1 Paludibacteraceae bacterium
GGTGCGCCGTTGAGACCGAGGATAAGACATGGCTCGCCTGGAAGAGCTTGTTGGATGCGTTGTCCACGCTCGTTGAACATCGCTTTGATCTTACCATGGTTAACACCTGCGAGGACGATATCTCCGTGATGGAGCGTACCATCGTGCACGAGTACGGTAGCCACATAACCACGTCCCTTGTCAAGCGAAGACTCAATGATAGAACCTTTGGCACGACGTTTAGGATTGGCCTTGAGTTCGAGCAATTCTGCCTCTAGGAGCACTTTCTCCAAGAGTTCAAACACACCCTCACCCTTCTTGGCAGAGATGTGTTGGCATTGGTATGAACCACCCCAATCCTCTACGAGGATATTCATATTCGCGAGTTGCTCTTTGATCTTATCTGGGTTAGCCGTAGGCTTATCGCACTTGTTGATTGCGAAAATCATAGGTACACCCGCCGCTTGTGCGTGGTTGATAGCCTCAATAGTCTGTGGCATGACTGCATCATCCGCAGCCACGATAATAATCGCGATATCCGTCACCTTCGCACCACGGGCACGCATGGCGGTAAACGCCTCGTGGCCAGGGGTATCAAGGAACGTGATATGCTGACCATTCTTCAGCTGTACGTTGTACGCACCAATGTGTTGGGTAATACCACCTGCCTCACCCGCAATCACATTGGCATTACGGATATGGTCAAGCAAGGATGTTTTACCGTGGTCCACGTGACCCATGACAGTCACGATTGGGCAGCGCTCGGTAATATCCTCGTCGTTGATTACCTCGTCGGCATTGATTTCCTCAACCACCTCAGCAGAAACAAACTCAGTTGAGAAACCAAACTCCTCAGCCACAAGGTTGATGGTTTCCGCATCCAGACGCTGGTTGATACTAACCATCACACCCAACATCATACAGGTACTGATAACCTTGGTAACTGGCACATTCATCATCACGGCAAGGTCGTTTGCAGTTACAAACTCAGTGAGTTTCAACACTTTGCTTTGCTCTTGCTCAGCAGCACGCTCTTGTGCCATCTTCTCGCGCTCTAGCTCACGACGCTCACGTTTGTGCTTGCTAGTAGTGCTCTTACCCTTGTTACCTTGAAGGCGTTGGATAGTCTCTTTAATTTGACGTTGTACTTCCTCGTCATCGACCTCCACTTTGAAGCCTTTAGGCTTATTGTTGTTAGCTTTGTTCTTAGGCTTTTGGTTGCGCGCATCGTTAATATCCACCTTATTCTGTTTGATGCGTTCGCGTTTGCGTTTTTCGCCATCCTTAGGCGCGTTCTCGCCGTTAGCATTCGCATTATTAGGTTTGTTAGCCTTGCGTTGTTGCTCACGAGCTTCACGCTCTTTGCGCTTCTCCTCCTTGGTCTTTTGCTTAGGATGAGTAGCAGGATTGATGCTACTAAGATCAATCTTTCCAACTACCTTGGGTGCATTTTTGAGCACAGGTTTGTTGAGGCGGAATACATCCTCCTCCTTTGTGGAATCATTGGTACTCTCAGCAGCTTTAGCCTCTTCAGCAGCCTTGGCTTCAGCGGCTTGCTTAGCCGCTTCTTCGGCTGCTTTCTTAGCTGCCTGCTCAGCAGCTTGTTGAGCAGCTTGTTGAGCAGCTATTTTAGCCGCTTCTTCAGCTGCTTTCTTAGCCTCTTCTTGAGCTACACGAGCAGCCTCTTCTGCCTTGTTCTTATCAGCATCAAGTTCAATCTTACCCACTACTTTAGGTTTAGCCACCTCAGTAGGGATATGTTCTGGCTTTTTAGGTTCGTCAACAGCTACAGACTTAAGTACCTCGCGTTCTTGACGCTCTTGTGCCTGACGCTCTGCTTCCAGTTTAAGGGCCATGTCCTTGTTAAATTCTTTAGCGAGCAGTAGGTACAAGTCGTCATCGATACGCGTATTAGGATCCGTAGCGATGTCCTTACCCTGCTTTTTACAGAATTCTACGGCAGTGGCCATGCCGATATTCAATTCTTTACAAGCTTTGATAAGTTTAATAGCCATATTCGTGTTCGGCAATCTCGCGCATTGACCGACGACCACGTCGTCGTTAGGGCGCTCGATGCCTCCACTCTATCCTCGAAGCCACGAGCTTCTCGGATGTTTTCGAGGGAGACTCCTCCTTGCCGTCGGAGGGGTTTTATTATTTATACTTAATTAGTCTTCAAACTCGGCAGCGAGGACAGCAATTACCTCATCAATGGTTTCTTCCTCGAGGTCAACACGTTGGATGAGTTCTGCTTTATCTACACCCAAGACTGCTTTAGCGGTATCCAAACCGATCGCCTTGAATGCGTCGAGTACCCATTGATCGATCTCATCATTGAACTCGTCCAAATAGATATCCTCGTTATCAGCATCATCCATCTCGCGGTAAACATCGATTTGATAGCCCGTCAACATGCTAGCCAACTTGATGTTGTAACCACCCTTACCGATAGCCAATGACACCTCGTCTGGTTGCAAATATACATCCACCTTCTTCTCTTCCTCATTAACGGTCATAGAAGAGATCTTAGCTGGAGCCAAAGCACGTTGAACATAGAGATTAATATTAGAAGTATAGTGGATAACATCGATATTCTCGTTGCGCAACTCGCGTACGATACCATGGATACGTGCGCCCTTGATACCCACGCATGCGCCTACAGGATCAATACGATCATCAAAAGACTCAACAGCCACTTTTGCACGTTCACCAGGGATACGAGCAATATTCTTGATCGCAATCAAACCATCGTGTACCTCAGGCACCTCTTGCTCAAACAAGCGTTGCAAGAACAATGGAGAAGTACGAGAAAGGATAATCTTAGGGTTTTGGTTCTTGTTATCCACTTGAACCACAACGGCACGTACGGTATCACCCTTGCGATAGAAATCGCTAGGAATTTGATTTTGCTTTGGCAAGTAAAGCTCGTTGCCATCCTCATCAAGGAGCAACATCTCACGCTTCCATACTTGGTACAACTCGCCGCTAACCACTTGTCCAAGCATCTCGCTATAACGCAAGTAGAGACTCTCTTTTTGGAGGTCGAGAATACGGCTAGCCAAGGTTTGACGAAGGTTCAAGATCATACGACGACCGAAAGTAGAAAGATCCACCTTATCGGTTACCTCCTCGCCGATCTCTGCCTCATCATCCAAAGCCAATGCCTCTGTGATACCAATTTGTGTATTCTCATTAGCTACATCATCATCCTCCATTACAAGGCGGTTACGATAGATCTCCAAGTCACCTTTATCAGGGTTGATAATCACATCGTAGTTAGCAGCTGTACCATACATCTTGGTAATTACATTACGAAAAGAATCCTCCACAACATTGATAAATGTTTGGCGGTCAATGTTTTTGAGTTCTTTAAACTCTGAGAAATTGTCAATCAAGTTAATTGACTCTTGTTTTTTTGTTGCCATTCGTGTTCGGCAATCTCGCGCATTGACCAACGACCACGTCGTCGTTTGGGCGCTCGATGCCTCCACCCTATCCTCGAAGCCGAGCTTCTCGGATTTTCCGAGGGAGACTCCTCCTTGCCGTTGGAGGTGGTTTAATGTTTATTGTTATTATTCTAAAATTTCAAATCGTACTTGGTGTACTTAACTGCCTCGTAAGCGAAAGTAAGGGTTTGAATCTCCTTTTGCTTGCGTTTCTTACCCTCTACCTGCACCATTACCTCGGTGTCAATAGCAAAAGTTGCCTCATCCACACTCACGAGTACACCACGATACTTCTTTCCATCCGCAGCCAAAACCTCCACATCGTGATTCAAATGTTTCTCGTATTGCATTTTGGTTTTGAAAGGATCAGTTATACTCACACTTCCTACCTCTAACGAGTAATCATCAATACCCTGTGCATCCAGCTGTTCTACTAGATAGTGATTAAGTTCAGCACAGAATTCCACATCTACGCCTTCTAACTTATCTACTTCAACTAGGATTTCGTTCTGAGTACTAATCTTCAGCGTAATCAACTCGTAACCAGTAGCTTGCAATTTCTCTTCTATAAGAGTTTGAATATATTGTTTGTCCATCATAATCGATATTCTATAAAATCGAGGGAACCGTTTCGGGTCCCCTCGTTCATTTCCGGTGCAAAGTTAGTACTTTTTTGCGACATACGCAAATATTTTTTGAAAAAAATATAAAAAAAACTTATTCTAACCACGGATATTGCTTTTTTAGGCTCTGCAGACGATTCTCTGTGCGCTGCGCAAAAGCAATGGCATCCTCCGTATCTGGGTGCAAAAAACGATGATGACGATCACGCCAAAATTGATGCAAAGTACGCATCTCATTTTGAGTATCAGCCGTCATATACACATCCACAAAACGCCCCCATATATACTCCACTGCCACTTGGGAAGGATGTACCATATCCTCGGCATAGAAACGATAATCACGCAATTCATCCAACATAATCTCGTAGGAAGGAAAATAAGAAACCGCAGCATTGTTGGATGCTAGACAATCAATCGCCTGCAAGAGAATTGCCTTGCTAATCTGATTTTCATGCAACCCATCTTTGATGTGACGAATCGGACTCACGGTAAAAATCCAATGTTTATCCGACATTTGTTCGATTATTGGTTGCCAAGTCTGTACAATTTCCTCTACGGTTAATCGCCTACGAACAAAGTCTTTAGCGGGCAGTTTGTGGCAATTAGCCACGACCTGACCGTAATACTCATACACCCACGCTGTACCAAAGGTCACAATAATCGTTGATGCTTCTTGCAAAGCCCTTCTCATTATAGTTCGGATCTCCTCACAACGCTGCAATAACTCATCTTTATTCGGATGCGAGAAACTGCCATGGTGCATCATAGAATGCCATAAACCATTGTGGCAAACGATAGGCAAATGGTCAGAGGCTATTGGTAATAGGTTATTGGCAATCGATGCAGGATTATAGAGCGTACCGAACGGATTGATAGTCGTTTGGAAATAGTGTTCCGCAAACTTTTCGCCCACATTATCCGCAAAGCAAGAGCCTAGTAACAAGATTTTATCTTGATACCCTATTTTCTTTTCCAATGATTGGATATTTACTTTGGTCAACAATTCCATATCTACTCGAAATGCATCACCCTTGCTGGACTAATTTGAGTAACGATAGCAGAGGGGGCTAGCAATATTCCCCATGACACCAATATAGTTCCTACATTGAGCAATATCCACCATCCCCAAGGGAAGGCCACGGGTACATAACTTACATAATAAGAGGCTGCCTCTAGAGGTATCATATGTGTAAAATATTGCAGCATACAAAGACCCAAACCTAGCACATTACCTATCAACACACCCTTACCTATCAACATCAATGCCTGATAAATAAACACTCGTCTAACGAAGCTGTTATCTGCTCCTAATGCCTTCAAAGTACCGACTAAAGATATGCTATCCATAATCAATATAACCAATCCCGTAATGATACTAAATCCTGATACACAAAGCATCAGAATAATAATAACCACTACATTCATATCCAACAAATCCAACCATCCGAAAATCTGCGGATTCAGTTGCTGCAAGTTCTGGGTATAAAAAGCATTCCCCTCCTTGTCTAGACGATTGGCAGTGGCAAAATAGACTGCATCCGTCGTTTCTTCCAAATGTTCCAAGTCATCTACAATCACCTCTATACCAGACACTTGATCTACATCCCAATTATTCAACCGACGAACGACTTCTATTTCTCCAAGCACAAACAACTTGTCCATCTCTGTCATACAAGTATTGTACAATCCTACGATATAGAGTTTTCTCACACGCAAATCATCTTCGATAAAATAGCACAATATCGCATCGTCTATATCCAAGGAAAGCATAGATGCCAACTCCTGAGAGACTAAGACCTCATTCGCTGCTTGAGGTTTTCGTCCCGACACTAAGTTCGCTTCAAAATAATCCCAATAATCCGTTCCCTTGAAAATCACTCCATGAAACGCACTATCGGTCTTGATGATACCCGGTTTGGATGCAAAAGTAGATACCGAATGAACATGTGGAAGACCACTCAACGCTGTCAACAAAGAATCCGTAACACGAATTGGCTCAAGTTCATAGGTAGAATTATTATCAAAATTCACCACCTGAATATGACTGCCAAATCCCGCTACTTTTTGCGAAATTTCATGTTTAAAACCAACCACCACACTAATCGCCACAATCATCACCATTACCCCTATAATAATACCTCCTAATGCAACACGCACAGCAGGACGAGAAGAACGATGATTATTCTCCTCTGAAAAATAGAGTTTTTGGGCTATTTTCCATTCCGATGAGTATGTAACACCTTTTTTTGGCATAATTTTTGTAGATATTTTGGTATGATGCGTTATCTTCTTATATTTACTTTCATCGTGATAGCTCTATTGGCGACTGCGCAGCATCACCATCCTCAACGTACGGCTACCGATATTGCTCGTAAGCAGACCGAGATGTTAGTTCGAGAACTACAGATCACTGACAGTGTTTTGCGCGATACGCTCTTTCGAATGCATCTCAAGTATGCCGAAAAACGCCAGAGCGAAAACTATACACGCGCTGATGTGCTTCAATGTATGTTACTCATGCAAGAGGAACTCAAAAATATCCTACCCACAGAGTTATACGAAGCATTTATGAATCGCCAACTCAATCACGAACCTCGAGCACCTCAGAACCCTTGCAACTGGATTGCTCCTCATCCACATCATGGTGAGAGAGCACCCCTACCGCAAGAAGCACCTGATATGCCACCACCGCCATCAGAACACCAACCATAAGTCCACCCAAGATATCCAAGGGGTAATGCACCCCGAGATATATTCGACTATAGCAGTTCATAGCCACCCAAAGCATCAAGCCCACGGTGGCTATTTTGTTGCGCCAAATCAACGAGAACAGCAAGCCACATGCCATCGTATTAGCCGCATGGCTACTCACAAAACCATATTGTCCACTCCTATAGCCATTTACAAGGTGCAACATACCTTCTAATTCGGGTACGCGCGTGGGACGCGGGCGCGCAACAAGATCCTTCAATATGCCCGATGCGATAAAATCCGCAGCACCTACCGCCAATCCTATCACCATAATTACCACTACACAAACTGGCACTTTCTGTAGCCATTTCACACTCGTCATAGCAGGCTTGCGGTAACGCCATACCAACAAGCCAATCAACAGCAAATACAACGGTATCCATGTTGCTTTCGCCGAAACAATCCACATCAGCCTATCCGCCCATGGCGCATGCCAGCCGTTGATAGCCAACAGCACCTCCGTGTCAATATGTACCAATCGCTCTAACACATCCATGCCTCTAACCTTTAACCTTTCGCCTCTAACCTAATCCTCATTCAACAATACCGCCGTATGGCATGCCACCACGCCTGCCGTTTCCGTACGCAGGCGCGAACGT
>JBGVEC010000031.1:0-60412 GCA_045119815.1 Paludibacteraceae bacterium
GGTTAAGAATTTGTCCACCAAGGTTAAACTGTGCGCTACCGCCTCCATCGGCACCAGTAGCTTCCCATGCACCAAAATGACGAAGAATAGATGCCATCTCATGGGTGTACATTCCTGGTTTTTCCATGACCATCATCCATAGAGTATTGTGATCTTTGCTCACTCCAAAGCCAGTACGAGGATAGTTCTTGTTGTTATAATCCTCATTCCAGTTGCGGTTGGTTAGTCTTCCTTCGCGCAATACATAGCAGTTACCCGCACTGAGTTGCTTGATATTTGGACGCTCGCCTGAAAGTGATTCGTACATACCTATGATAAATTGTACTCGATCACCTACTTTGGCTGTTTCAAGGAAGGTTTTGCCAGTGCCACGACCACGGAATACAGCGTAGCCGTCTTGGATTTTTGTTCCACCTGTATAGTTGATGCTTTCTACTTCGCCAAAGAGATGTTGATTCATAGCCCAATCTTGTTCTAACTTAACCACAAGCTCTACCATTGGCAGGTCAGTACCAAGGCGTTTGTTGATATCTTCCTTGGTCAATGTGGATTTGGTACCCATATCAGAGTTGAACATCACCACTTCGTTGTCAGATGGATTGCTGCGGTTGCGGTTCACTTCGCTAATAGGCATGGCTTGGTCACCAATTGCCAAGTGTGCGTCCCAAGAAAATTGATCAATATGCGCCTTCTTGTCGGCATCAATCATCAAATAACCAATATCTTGCTTGCGTCCTAAAACAGGGTCTGGGTCGCCATGACCAATATTCCAATTGGTAATGTTGGTTCCAATCTTACCATTGCGTACTTGACCTGTGCATGGCACACCTGTCAAACCATTGTATTGACCTTCGTCTTGTGTAGCTACAATCCAGAAGTTACAGTTGACCGAACCTATAGAACGGTGCTCTGGTGCATCTAGACGTTTGTGAGCATCCACCATTCTTTCTGTATTACCCATCGTGGTACTATGACTTTCCTCTACTGTATTGTATGGATTGGTCAAATCTACTTCATAGATATAGCAGTGGCGAATATCATTGGTTTTGGCCGTGATATCAAAACGAGTGTAAATGATACCTGGACCTACTTGATAGTTTTCTAATGTGTCAATTGTGTACTGTTTGATCACTGTACTATCCAAGTTGGTTTGAATGTTTATAGTGCCGTGTTGAGCGGAAAGTGAAATGCTGCATAGTAGGCAAGCAAGTAATATGAGACGTTTCATAGGCATTAGAATAATTATTGTTTTTAAATCAATTGCCCACAAAGGTACTGCTTTTTTTTGGATTATACAAATATTTTGTATAAAAAAGCACCGAACAGACCTGTTCGATGCTTTTTATAGAATAAGAAATCGCTATTTCTTATTGGAAACGTGCGCGGTTATCAATAATGTCAGCTTTCTCTTCGATCAAACTAACTACTTGATATGGGATAGTATAAGATGTGCGCATGTTCAAGTTGCTAATCTCTTGTGCAGCATTGAGTTGCCCCTCAGCTACTGTCTTTTCTCCAACGGAAATCATATATACACCATTGTTACCTGTGATAGGAGTTGATGTAGTGTTTGCTTCCAAAGCAAATGCAGCGCCAATGACTGCAGGCTCATTACCTGCTGCTCCGAGACGATATGATGACATAGAGATGCCTTCAGCAGTTTTAACTTCGGTGTCAAACAATGAAGCAGCCTCTGCCAATGTGGTGATACCATTAAGTTGCTTGGTGATATATTCAGCTTTCTTGTTGTTGATGGCTTGAATAGTCAATTCTGCTTTTACTGACTCCAATGAACGATACTCACCATCGTTAACCTCTGTCAATGCAGCAACGATGAATTGATTTCCGCACTCAAACACATCACTTACTTGACCTGCTTCAGCCTCAAAAGCCCAACGTACAATAGCACGGCTATTCTTGAGGTCATTAATTTTGTCACTATTCTCGTTTAGTGCGTAAACAGGGGTAGTGCTCAAACCTTGTGCAATAGCAGCTTGGTGGAGTGAATCCGCATTGTTGTTGGCAACGATAAATTGTTTTGCTTGGTTGTATAATACACCATAGGTCTTGCTGCTAGCAGTAACAGTGCGTGAAAGAATAGCCAATTTTACTTTTGGAGTAGCTTTGCTCTTCTCTACGATTTTGAAAGTTTGCTCGCCCATACCGTTATTTACGGTAAATGTCTCGCCTTTCTTACCGTTGAATGCTGGATCTGCAATGTTCTTTTGCAAGTCAGTTGCTTTGAACCAACCTAACTCAACATCTTCTGTGCCCTCTCCGCTTGCTAGGAGTGTGAGTTTTACAGAGTCAGATTTGCTGTAGCCGCATTCCATGATACGAGCCATAGAGTAGGTATTGTCGTTGAATGTAATCTCAGTGCAATCGCCTTTCTTTGCTTTCTTGCCAAATGCAAATTCTTTATACTCAGCAGGAACTGTTTCTGCTGAATAATCACGACCATCGTACAAAATATCAGAGTTGCTATTTACAATAGCTGCGATATCTTCTTTGGTTTTGAAGTCATTCTCGAGGCTCTTGAGTAAGTTTTCAACAGCAGTGAAGTCCTCAGCAGAAGGAACGATAGGGAAACTTACATACTCAATAGAGCGGTTAGGAGTTTGTTTGTATTGTTCCTTTTTCTCGTTGTATAATTTCTTGATATCGCCCTCAGTTACTTTGACCAAAGAGTCTGCAACCGCATAATATGGTTGTTGTACATATTGTACATTAACGGTTGTTTGACGAGCTTCATAAGCATATTTTGCGTCCAATGGGTTAGCAGTAACGAGCTTGCTTACCAAGTCAGTATATTTCTCTTGCAAATAAGTGAGGCGAACTGCTTTCTCCCAATACAACCAATAGTTTTTAGCTTGTTTCAAGCTCTCTGCTTGTTCTGGAGTCTCTGGCTCTTGCTCAAGTGAGTTGAGGAAGTTTACGAGAGCTACATTGTTGAAGTTGCCAGTCTCATCGTAGAATGCACGGCGTTGACTAATCAATTGGTGAGGATTATTGCCGATGCAAAGCTCGCTAAGTTCCTCAGCAGTAACATCCATGCCGATTTTCTCTGCTTGCTCGCCCAAGGTGTAGTTCATGACCAAAAGTTGCCATGCTTGGTTGCGAAGTTGGATGCTGAGATCTTCGTTGATGTCAGAAGAACCAGTCTCAATTTTGTACACTTCTGTAAGTTGATCCTTTGCTGCTTCGTACTCCGTGTAGTGTACTTTGTGACCTGCTATTTCAGCCACGTTCTCACGACCTTTGTTAAAAAAACTACTTCCTGAGTTAAGGAAGTCTCCAAGGATAAATGCTAACATAGCCACACCCACAACAACGAGCAGGATGGTGCCATGATTTCTAATAGATTGTAATGTTGCCATAATATTATTTTGTTAATTTATTCTGTTAAATTGCGTGTGTAAGAATGAGTTTTTCACCTATTTGACTCAATTTTACAACAAAAAGCCCGCAAAGGTACAACTTTTTTTTGAGATAAGCAAATATTTCGTTGTTTTTCCGTTAAAATTAGTTTGTTCCATCGAAAGTTGGAGCAGTAGCTTGGCCTTCTGTAGAAATATCTTTGCGGTGAAGTACGTTGTTGATGGTCATGCAAATAATTTTAATATCCAATGCGAAAGAGAGGTGATCAACATACCATACATCGTATTCAAATTTCTTGGTATGTGTAATGGCATTTCGCCCATTCACTTGAGCCCATCCTGTTATTCCAGGACGTACTTCATGACGTCGCATCTGTGTGGGAGTATATAGCGGTAAATATTTGACTAATAGTGGTCTAGGACCGATTAGTGCCATATCACCTTTGAGTACGTTGAATAGTTGGGGTAGTTCATCCAATGAAGTGGAACGAACGATTCGTCCTACTTTAGTAAGGCGTTGCGCATCAGGTAATAGTTTGCCATCGGCATCTCGTTCGTCGGTCATTGTCTTGAACTTGATAACACGAAATATTTTGGCATTTTTGCCAGGTCGTTCTTGTGTGAAGAACGCTCCTGCGCCTTTATTGGCAAAATGCAACCAAATAGTGACCGCCAATAAAATTGGACTTAGACATATTAACGCAATCAGCGCAATTGTAAAGTCAATCAGCCGTTTGAAATAATGCTTATACATAAGGATTATAATTGTATTATTGGAGTGTTTGCCCAATCTATTTTTTTTATTGCTGTTTGAATAGTAATGAACTCTCCCGCTGTAATAAATTTCGAAAGTTTGTTAAATGTATTTCCGATAGATATATTTCCTTTCACCATTCGTAATATACGATTTTTTAATGTACCTGGTTCCTTGAAATACTCTTCGTATCTTTCTTTGCTCATCATATTCCAAGATGCTTGTATTAAGTCATTTAAATGAAAGTATGACATTGTATAATTGGACTGCTTTTGCCAATATGAAATCATCGGGTATGGAATAAGTCTAAAATAACCGCCACCACTCCATGCTATATCTTTACCGAAAATACGTGCAGTAGGGATAGGAAACTCTAAAATTTCGGTATCGTTATATCTAATACGACTAGGTACAGCACTTCCAAATGACGGAAATCCTCCAAAATCACGTTGCATTGGGAAAACTGAAGCATCATATATTATACCATTTTTAGATAGTGTCTCAAAGGCATATGGGGTCTTTTCTGTAATAGAGAAAGCAGGAGCTCGGTACCCTAATATTTTTTTTCCAATACATTGCTCAATGGTATCAACTGCAATATAAGTATCGTTTTCGAAGTCCTCTTTAGTCATTTTATTACACCATTGATGTAAATGACTATGACAAGCAATCTCGTGATTTTGTTCTGCAATTTTACGAATAATATGAGGAAATTCTTCCGCCATTTTTCCTGTACAGAAACAAGTAGCATGTAGGTGATTTGTTTTGAGTAAATCCAATGTGCGCTCTAACATTTCATCAAAATGTATGAAACGTTGAATGTCACCACCTCCTATTTTAGCTTTTTCCAAAGCCCATTCCTCTATATCCAATGTAAGTATATGCATAACTTAGTGATGAAGATGTTTGATTTTATTTAGGTAGCGTTGAAAGCCATGTGTAAACCATTTCCACCATGTAGTCGGATCAGTTGCATAGATGTCTTGAAAAAATACTTTCTTACCAAAACACAAGAACCACGATGGTTTTGACTTAAAGCGTTGAGGGGATTTTAAAAACCACATAATGTCCAATCCTAAATATCTTAAAAAAAATCCTGTTTTATACGTGGACACTGGGTTCGGGAGTTTTAATAGGTCGCATACGATAAGATGTGGGAAATTAACACCCGCAATATCGGCTGCTCGCAATGAAGCTGGAACTCGAGGATTTAATTCAATAATCTTATACTCTCCAGATGTATTTACCAATACATCAAAATCGGCCATACCAACCCAATTTAATTTATCTAGCAACTTGATACATATGTCCAAGAGGTCTGTCTTCTCTACTATTCTACAAAAAGAACTACTCCCCCCCCTAATAGGATAGAATCGTAAAATTTCAATTATAGTTTGCCCTAATATAATGCCTTGTGCATTACGATATAACATGACGTTATAGTATGGCATATCTGTAGTATCAACATATTCTTGCAATGTTGTTTCCCCATAATTTTCTTGTATATCAACAAAGTTGTTCTCTAGTTCCTCTTTGTTGTTCACATAAGTAATACCTCTAGCTCCGACAGAATGATTGGGTTTAATTAGCGCAGGAAAAGTGATGTGCCTGGTGGCTTCTGCTAATGTGTCAACAGAAAGGGGATATGTTTTGGGATGTGGAAAATTATGTTGTTCGCAAAATGCCATTAAAGACGCTTTATCCGCTCCTTTGTAAAATAAATTGATATCTGTTGCTGCACATTTGCATTGTGTATTCTGTTCAATAACATCTTTGTATATACTTAAATATTCAGCAGATTTGTCTGACATAGGGATAATTACCTTTATGTCAAATTGATGGATTGTAGATAATAGGTCTGTAGGATAAATATTATTATCAATATAAGATATGGGTACAAAATTATCAACAAATCGAGAATGTTGACACACATCCCCTCGACTTGCGCAACAAATCGTATAATATCCTTCTCTTTTTAAGGAACAAGCTGTTGATAATGCTTGTAATCCCCCTCCTAAAATCAGAACTGTAATATTCATATCTTTCGTTGTAAAGCTTAAGCAAGTTCTACTAGTTCAAGAATGAACATTATTGGTAGTAATAATCATCGCTCTCAAAATATACGTTTTTACAAGCGTGCCGTATTGTGAAAATTATAGAATTATTGATTTAAGTTCAATACCATTTTTTGCGAGAATCTCTTTACCTGCATTATAGCTTGTACAAGCCATGATATCTTCTGGATCAAGCATGAGGTCAAAAGTCTCTTCGAGTAAGGAGATTATATTGAGTTGGTGAACAGAATCCCACTCCCTAATTGTCTCTTTGCTAAAATTGTCGCCTAATTGCTCTACTGACGCACCGAAAACCTCGGTGAAAATTGCATTGTATTTCTCTAGATTTGTCATAGATGTGAAAGTATTTACTTATAAATATGTATTTGTATAAACCCGTTATGAACCCGTCATGAACCCGTAAATATCAGGTAAAAGACAGTTTGCTGTATAATTTTTTGCCTGCTTCATTCTTTGGGATATCAGCGATAAAACGTACCTCAAAGGAAGTGGCTACGATGTGTGTCTTTTGTACGAGTGTATCTTTGACTTCATTTTGTTTATCTGCGTTGGTGATATAGACAATCATCTTTTCGTCTGTACCTACGCATGCGCACTCTAAGCCGCAATCAGTTTGTACGATCTGTTCGCATTCATCCAATCCGACACGCATGCCAAAGAGTTTGAGGAATCGTCCCATGCGACCAACGATGTAATAACAACCATCTTCGTCAAAGTAAGCAAGGTCGCCTGTTCGAATATATCCATTACGTTCGTCTCCTAACGCCAGATCCGCTTGCTCGCGAGCATATCCCATAGTAACATTTTTGCCACGATAGCACATCTCGCCTTCGGTATGATGAGTAGTGATAGGGTTACCGTCCGTGTCAATAAGTGATAATTCGCCATTAGGAACTGCAATGCCGATACTTCCAACCTTCTCTAGTGCCCATTTCGCAGGAAGATACGCCATGCGTGCGGTGCATTCAGATTGACCATAGGTGGCTATCCAACGTTTGCCATTGTTGCGACAATACTCTGCAAACTTGATATTGAGATCGGTAGGCATTTTTCCTCCACCTTGTGTAAGTAGCTCCAAATGAGGGAGGTCTATACGGAAGAAACGCATAAGATTGAGAATCTGGAAACTATATGGAACACCAGTAAAGGATGTAGCTCGTTGTTCTTTGAGGAACTTCCAAAAGTTGATGTCCGTCATGCTTAATCCTGTGATAAGAATGGTTGCCCCCACTCGTAAGTGACTGAAGACCATAGATAATCCCATGGTGTAGTAGAGTGGAAGTACCATTAATGGGCGGTCAGACTCTTTGAGTTCAAAGAATGTAGAGATATTTAATCCTGCTGCCTCGATATTGCCGTATTTATGTCGAACGAGTTTAGGGCTACCTGTGCTACCTGATGTGGGAAGTAGGTGGGATAGTTCGCCATAAAGAGTTGGCGTAGTGTCAGATATTCTGGCAAGTGTGTAATCGTATTGACAATCAACGACTTCGCCTTGCACTGCAAAATGATTAGGTGCGCAGATATATGTGGGTTGATAGGTGTGGAGCAATTGCTGGTATAGTGTGTCTTCCGTCTTGACATTGAGGATAAGTGGTACCAACTGGCGACTCTCTAACATACTCATTACCCATGCAATTCCGCCTACGTTGTTCTCCACAAGAAGAAAACATAGCGAGCGTGTAGGGATGAGTGATGTAATATGCTTTGAGAGTTGGCTAATTTCTGCATAGCGCAACTCTGCCCCACTGGAGTCAATGGCAGCAATGCGTTGTGGGTCAATATGTTGTAAATCTAAAATCATTATATGGAAGCGCAGCCATCTACACCAAGAATTTGTCCAGAAATATAGTTTGCTCTATCAGAAGCAAGGAACGCGCACGCGTGCGCAATGTCTTCAGGTGTTCCTAGACGACCTAAGGCGATACGTCCAATGCGTGCATCAATCTTGTCACCATCACTCTCGTAGAGTTCTGCAAAGCGTTCCGTTTTTACAATACCAGGAGCTACTGCATTGACGCGAATGTTTTGTGCGGCAAGTTCTTTGGCGGCAGATTTAGTCATTGAGATAATCGCACCTTTGGTGGCTGAGTATGCCACTTGACCAGGAGAACCTAATACCGCAGTTACCGAGGCGATATTGATAATTGATCCGCCACCGCAGCGCGCCATAAGCCTACTAACTAGTTGTAACAACTCCAATGCTGCTATTACATTAACTAGAAACATACGTTCGGTTTCTTCGCGGGTAATCATGCCAATCTTGCGATTATAGACAATACCAGCATTGTTAACCAAGCAATCAATGCGTCCTTCGGTTTTGAATATTTGCATGAATGCGGTCTTGACACTTGCTGCGTCGGTAATATCTAGCACCACAGGGTGAATATGTTCGTTATTGGGTGTGAATTCTTGTCTATCACACGCATAGACAATAGCTCCATCGGCAGCAAACTGCTCGGCGATTTGTCTTCCGATGCCTTGTGCAGCACCAGTGATGATACAAACTTTATTTTCTAATAATATACTCATAAATTTAGGATAATCTTCTCGCTGGATTGCCAAATACCGTCCAGTTATCTTCTACATTGCGGGTCACGAAACTGCAGGCACCAATATGACAGTGATTACCGATTTGAACTTCGTGGTTTATTACTGCTGCGGAGTGGATCATGTTCTCGTTACCGATTGTTATTCCTCCAATCAACATGGTGTGTGAATCAATACGATTCCAGTTGCCGATCACAACATCATGACCGATGATCATGTTGGATTGAATGAAATTGTAATCACCAATTTTTGCATCGGCAGCTACCGTTGTGAAAGCACCTACCATACAACCTTTTCCTAGTTGTACATTAGATCCAATTCGTGCTGTATTATGAATCATGGTGAGGAACTCACCTCCTCGATTGATAATGGACTCCATGCATGCTTTGCGGGAATTACCTCCAATAGAACAGATAAAGACATCGTCTGTTTGTGGCTCGTAGTCTACAATTGTTCCTAAAATGGGAGGATAGCCTCTGTAGGTATCTAAGGAATGGGTATTATCATCAATATAACCTTTGATATCGTATGTCGTTTTGTAGCCAAGGCTCTCACGTGCCATGTCGTACATCACGCGTCCCATCCCTCCTGCTCCTATGATAATTAAATGCTTCATGTATTCTATTATTAAATGCTGCAAAATTACATTTTTTTTTTGATATCTGCAAATTATTGTTGTTCTTTTTGCTTTTGAATTGTATTTTCTAGGATTTTTAGAATATGCTTTGCTACATTCTCCGATGAGAAGCGATTTTGACAGTCTTGTGCAATTAATTTTTTATCATATAAGTGAAGGTTATGGATCATATGAGTAATTGCCTTTTCGAGCCTTTGTTGATTGTTGATAGGAACAAGCAATCCATTCATTGGAGTTACGATGTCACGAGGTCCTCCGCAATCCGTAGCAATAATTGGCAGTCCACATGCCAATGCTTCGATGTAGACTACACCAAATGTTTCTGATTGCGATGGGAGTACAAAGATATCACTTTGTTGTAATAGTACGACTATTTCTTCCTTGGTTTTGTACCCGCATAAAAAAACTTTCTCTTGCAACTGCAATTCATTGATCAGTTTGTGCAAATTTTCTTTTTCTTTACCATCTCCAATAATTTTTAGTTGTAGTGGCTCTGAAATGTGAGCTACTGCCTTGATAAGTTGATCAAAATGTTTTTCAGAGACAAGTCGTCCAACAGTAACGAGGGTTAGATTGTTTTTGGGAGTGGACGTGGTATAATAAAATTCCTGACTAACCATATTGGGCACAACCAACGAATCGTATCCTATTTGCCGACGGATATTATCTTGTAGTGCAGATGATACGGAAAGTAACTGATCCACAGAAGAATAGACTCGTTTGGCTAATTGGATGGTGTTTTTAGGAATGTGTGTGTGCGCCAATTGACTCCAGTGCTCAATAGCAACTAGTGGAATGTTGTATTTCTTTTTTAACGGAATAGCTTTCAATGTATTATGCAAGTAGTGTGAGTATATGACATCAGGCTTTCCGTAATGTTGTTCTGCTTGCTGATATATTAAATCCATTTGCCAGGCACGGATAATTTCTTTAATTCGTTCAGGTAAGAAAAATACTAGTGCGATGGGAAACAAAAATATATTGACTGTCGCTATCTTTCCGTGGACTTGATGGCGTACTCCCCATTCACGCCAATAGAAACGAAGCCGAGTATCTACACTTAGTATAATTACTTGATGCCCTAACTTTGCTAGAGCTTCTGCTTGATCCTTTTCAAAACATCCCCATGTGGGATCTTGTTTGGTTGGATAGCCTCGTGCTATAAGGAATACTTTCATGCTTGGACGATTTTGCTCTGTAATGCTTTGAGATAGCCATGCCCATATTTAAGGTCTGGTTCCATGTAGTTTCCCTCTGCCCATTCATTCCAGGACATTAAGAATAGAATTTTATGTTCCTCTTTTTTGTTTTTAATCAAGTTGAGCGCCATGTCTACTTGCTCAGCAAAAACTTCTGGAGTACTATTGGTATAAATACGTGCTTTTTTACCACTACGTGGAGATCTATCCCAATTTGGAATAATTGTAGGATAGACGTACTCTTGGGTGTCTTCTTGCGAATATAAGTGTTGGTTGATTTGTCGTTGGTCACACTTAGAAATAGGATAATACTTGAACAAACGGATGGTAATTGCACGATATATTATGTCCCAAAGTGTTCGACAACAAAGATCAGCACGATTATAGCCGCGACTATTTATTGCATCGAAACCTAACTCAAGAATATGCTGATGGATGTTTGCTGCTTGATTAGGAATACGCTTGAATAGCAAATCTTTCAAACGTATATGATCGTTTATAATGCTTTGTTGTATACCTACAAAATGAATACCATTGAGCCCATTCTCTTTTGCTAGTTGTTGCCATAATTGAATAAATGTATTAGCAGATGGAATATCAGTTGGGCTCCATACAAGGAATAACGGTTTGTTGTCAACTGTAATATATCGTTTATCTTTCAATGCTGGTAGCACATCATAAAAATGTTTGATATATTCGTCTTCATTATACACCATTTGCATGAGTGTCATTTCCTTTTGTTGTCGTGTTCCTGCTTCCCAACTTTTATTGGTCCAACTATGATTAGCCCATCCTAAACAAAAAGGAAAATCCGGTTTCCCGCTACTTAATACCTCTTGAAATGGGCGTTCTAATAGTTTATGGTCATGACTAAACCAATAATGCCAATAGCAGAATCCTTCTATACCTGCTTCTTGGGCCATTTGTGCTTGTTGCTCTCGTACTTCAGGTACACGCAAGTCATAGAAACCCAAATCTGCGGGAATGCGAGGTTGGTAATGACCCTTGAATAAAGGCTTAGCCTTTGCTACATTGGTCCATTCTGTAAATCCCTTACCCCACCATTTGTCATTTTCTGGGATAGGGTGGAATTGTGGCAGATAAAATGCTATAACACGTGCTTTAGTCTTTTTCATATACGATATGTTTGTTCCTTGTAATGTAACTTATAACTTACTTATTGCATTGTAACAAGCTGAGTGTTCTGAGATAATTTGTAACCAAGAACGTTCTCCTTGTTCATATCCTAGTTGTATATTCTTTTCAAAATGTTCTATCAAATTTGAATTTGAACATATATATTGTAATGCTGACGTTAGTTCAGCAACGTTGTTAGGAGAAACAATTATTCCGTATTCATTATGAATAACTTGCTCAGGAAATCCTCCGACGTTTGTTGCTATCACAGGTTTATTAAATGCAAATGCTGACATCACTACGCCACTTTGCGTTGCATCCTTATATGGACATACGACAAACATTGCATTTTGAATTAATCCAGCAAGTTCCTGGTCTGGGATAAAACGATTGCGTATATCAAAATATTCTAGATTTTCGTATGGTTTGATGTCAAAGGAATATATGCCATGTCCTGCAGAAATCAGTTTGATATTAGGGTTAGTCTTATGTAACTCAGTCATTGCAGGAAATAAGATATCTAACCCTTTATTTGATGCTATTTTTCCAAAAAATAGGATATATTTATCTGTACAATCTTTTTGATTTTTATACATAGTTAGATAGTCGTATCTTCCTAATCTAGATTCATAAATGTTCTTTTGTTGTAGGTTATTTATACGGATAAATTCCTCTTTTTGATTTTTATTTAAAATGATAAAATTCTCTAGTAATCTAAATGCAATATTTCTATTAACTTTTATTTGCGTTGTGTTGCATGCCACAGTAGAATGTGGTATAGGGTCATGCACTGTTAGAACTATTTTTTTTCTTAAAAAATAGAAACACCACTCATAGTATCGTGGGAATTCTGTGAGATGGATGACATCAAAATTACGTAGTATCCATACTAATTTTAAATGTAACCATATGTTTTTTAAATTCCACATCTTTTGAGCTGGTGAATTTATTAGAAAAAATTTTTTTAGATCAACTAAATGCCCAAACTTCTCTAGTTCTGGATATATCTTGGTTGCTTGAAAGATTCCATATGAATTCTCTTGTTGTTGTAGGTTAAATGCAGCTCCTTTCCCCTTGTTAGATATAATGGATGCAAAGTATGTAATATCTAACTCCTGTTGTGCGTGTGAAAGATAAGATAAATCTACATCTGAAAAATATATGGGAGATATGTATGCTATTTTCATTTTGTAAATGCATTTAAAATATTAGACATCATTACTTCATATTTTTGTAGATATGATTTAGAAAAACTGAGGGCGTTATCTTTATCAAAGTTTAACAACTTATTAAGTACAAATTCTGGTGCAGGTGCTATAAATGATCGTCGTAGGCAACTAACTCGCCAATCATTTAATCCTGCTGATATTAGAATATGTTTTATTTTACTTGAGTGATCATTACTGAGAAAACCATTTAATCTTTTCATGCCATAGTTGTCAAAAGCAAAGAATGGATTAGCATTGTGTAGAGATACTACGATAGGGTGCATGTTGTGCCCTATATACCCTTGTGAATATTTGATAAGTGCATACCAATCTAGTGGCAAAAGTGGAGACGGGATCTCGTACTCCATGCAATGTTTAAATTTTATGCCTTGTGGAAATGGTAATGCTACGCACGAAATGCCTTCTTTCTTTGCTAATTCTCGAAACTCTTTTTGCCATTCTAACGAAACAGTTGTGGAGTTTAAAAAACTGAGTAAGAAATATTTTTCGGGAAGATTGTATTTTTGTAGGATATCTTGCTTGGTTGGAATGATGTTTTCACAATTAGAATTAAATGAGAAGACAGGATCAGGAGTAACTTCCACATCTAATTGTCCCCAAGAGATAGATCTGTACATGCTCTTGGTCCACTCATCGCGTGCAGATATATAACTGAATTGCTGCAATCTTTCCCACATTTGTTTTTTTAACGAAGGTAGAAATAGGTGGTAGTTCGAATCTTGTGATGATGCAGATAGAATCGCCATCGGAATCGGCTTTTTTAAGTAGTCAGCAAATGTTCCCCAAAATGGGTTAGGGAAATGTCTATCATTGGTTATTTTGCTAATAGAAAAGATTGTTCGTGTAGGGAATAGTATTCGTGATAAAAGTGGGTGGTGTTGTGCAACAGCATCACTACCAATAATGATAGCATCTAACTGAAGCGAATCAATAATATTGGCTAATTGTTCTGTAGAATTACAATGTTTGGACAAAGGCATGCTATCGTGTCTAAATGTACAAAACGCATCATAAGTCGCAGCAGGGGTGATATTTTTATAGAAACGAATGAAATCATCCGCTTCGTAGTTAATCACTATAGGTTGGTGCCCCATGCGCTTCAAGTATCCGACAGTTGATAATACCTGAAGATTTGCGCCATAGTTACATGCAGAATAGTATGCTAAGATTCCTATTATCATTTTTCTATGATTACATTGGTTTGAGATGGTAACATAATTCCCCAAAAAATGGCCATAAGAGCACTCCATGGATACACGATAACATGTGATATCATTGATAATACAAAAAACATTACATATGCAAAGGCTATTGCTGGAGAGCGTTTATCGTGAGCCTTTATTGCTCTAAAAAGGTACTTGATTAAACTAAAATGTAATACAAGATATGGAATAAATCCAACAATTCCATAATCGTACAACATCTCAAGAAAATCATTATGTGCTGAAAGACCTAAAGGTGAATCTCTGAGTACAGCGTTAAATCCATGTCCGAATATTATTTGTTCATCTAACGTTGTTTTTATCATATACCATGTGGCGTTCCATACCTGATCTCTACCACTACCACCGTCTTCTGAAATGTTGGCTAATCGGGTCGAAAGAACATTCCCCATAGCATTATCAGCTATCATTAACATTATAAATAATACGACCAGTATTACAATAAACCAAATGAGTTTTCCGAATTTTTTCTGAAAAAGTACTTCTTTAACAAAGAAATAAGTTACAAGTCCCAATACTAAAGCTATCAATCCTCCACGTTTGAATGAGGATAATATTATAATTCCTACTATAATCGTTGATACATATCTCAGCCATTTACTTGGCGTTAATAGTATTGTTGGAAGCAAGAATAAAGCATAATATGCTGTTCCAAGATGAGCTTGATCTATTTCATTGGCAAAACTCCAGTTTTTGTAATAGTAAAATGCCGTTATTAAAAGAGCTATGAACATTCCTGTCGAATAGAAGTTGCTTAACTCTTCTGATTTAGAGGCGATTATGTAGGAGAATGTAAACAGTGCAATAATCAATATATCGCGCATGGGATGATATATGTACGATAATAATCCTACTGTAGGTGATAAAGAGATAACTCGCCAAACCGCCATATAAATGCTTAAAAATAACAATGTTTTTCCAGTACGATTCCACTTGAGATATTGAGTGTTTGTAATTGAGTATACACATGCGGATATTAACAAAAAACTTGTTAATATTTTGAGTAATAAAGAATCCTTGTTTTCTCCAAGAATACTTGTGTGTTCTGTGGTGAGCATGCTCATTGCAGAGTATCCTCCAATGAGTATAATGATCAACAATAAATATAGTTTTTCTAAGATAATCTTTTTTATCATGTTACAATGACCATGTTTCAAATGTTTTTAACTCTTGACATGGATTACCTCCATGTATGTACTTGCTTCTCAACCTCCCATTTACTAAAGAATTGGCTGCCACAATGCAATTATTTTCTATTACGGTTCCTTTTAAAATGGTACTATTTGCTCCTATCCAAACCTCATTACCGATATCAACACCATAATCATGATTATTTTTACCGTCTTTAAAATATTGTATGGTATGAATGTCTGTATCTAATATATTTGTATTCCAACTGATTGCGCATCGCCTTCCTATTGAAATACATTTTTTACAATGCACACGCGAATTTTCATTGATATATGTATAATCATTTATTTTTAAAGTTCCGTTTTCATGAACAACTATTTTAGTTCCTCTATGAATCATAACATTTTGTCCAACAATTAATTTTGCGTTGTTCATAATTGTTATGACCGTAGGCGTTTGTACTGTAGTATAGACGCCAACATATAAACTGCTATTCGGAGATATAAACTCTATTTTTCCAGAACCCTCTATATATAAGTTTCCTTTCCCAATAAATATGCGTCCATGGAATCGAATCGAATAATAAATAGATTTTACTATATTCAACTTCAAACAAAATTTTAGTATTTGTATCAATTTTTTCATTTCATCAAAACGATTTATAATGACTTAAATTCATTAGGTCTTTCCATCCAACAAGAAATGCTCTAGTTTGCATAACTAATATAGTTTTATATTGTGGGATAATAAGGTGAGATAGATACCCTGTACAGATTGCCGTAAGAACACTAGATATAGCAGCTCCTATCACCCCATGTATAGGTATTAATAAATAATTTAGCACAATACACATTATGCAGCCAATAATATTTCTAATGACTACAAATTTATGTTTGTTTTCAACTACAATCATAGCTCCTGAAGCTTGAGCTTGAGCATATCCAACCACTTTAAAAACCATTATTTGTAAAATAGGAATAGAGTACAGATATTGGATTCCAAAAGTATATCTAATTAAAGGATGAGCTAACACACATATGCATATACACAATATTATCGTTCCCCAGACCATAAGATTCGTAAATAATTGTGCCTTTAGAGCATATTCTTCTTCATTCGCAGAATATGACTTGACTAATATCGGCGTAAACGTCTGTGACATAATCGTTGGTATAAACAAGCATATTTCTGCGAACTTTCCAGCCACGGAATAATAGCCCACTGAATCTTTTTCAAGCATATTTCCTAACATCACTTGGTCAATTTTAGTATATACCACAACAGCCGCACCGCTTAATAATAAAGGGAAAGATTGCTTAATCAAATACTTTGCTGTTTCTTTATCAAATTGCCACTTTCGAACAGAATCAATCTTTCTACGGTATGAAACCAAGTATCCGCCTGCGATAAGCACGGTATCAAATAGTGTGGCTGCTATAAACCATACGAGTGGAGCATGTAGGAGTAATAAGACGACTTTGATTCCTGCGCCAATTAGGGTGCGAGAGATTTCCGTCTTAACAATATATTCGTTCCAAACCAATGACGTGAAATAATTGCGGATAACGCCAAAACTATTTATCACCATTGACAATGAATACAGCATAATCATCCATTTGGTGAAACTATCTGCTTCAAATAACCACGCAGTCAAAGCAATAAGTCCCATTGTTACAACTGCAAAAACTAGTTTCAATCCGAATGCAGTACCAATAATCTTGTCCTTTTCTTCTGGTGTCTTTGATTCCTCGCGAATCTCAATCTGATCCATTCCAAAGGATGCGAGCACTTGGAAGAGAGCTACATAACTCATTACATAACTCATAAGTCCATATTGCTCAGGCCCCAAATAACGAGCAACAAAAATACCAACAAGCAAACCTCCGAGCAAAGTGACGACTTTACCCGTTACAGCCCACACAACATTGCGAACAACCTTCTCCTTGGTGGGCGAGAGATTTAATTTGCTAATTATTTTGTTTATCAAACTCATTTTATTTTTTCATCTTTCCCAAACAAACCTTCAGCGAATCTGTCCAATAAGGCACCTTCACGCCAAAAGTTGCTTTGATTTTTGTTTTGTCCAATACCGAATACGCAGGTCGTTTTACTGGCGATGGGAACTCATCGCTATGGCATGGCTGAATATCACACGCTGTATGTCCCGCATACTCCGCAATCATCTTCGTAAAGTCGAACCAACTACAAACGCCCTCATTACTAAAGTGATACACTCCATCGTTGCCCTCGTACTTGCGCTCGCTAACAATCTCATAAATCGCTGCCGCCAAATCATACGCATAGGTGGGTGTTCCCACTTGATCAAACACCACTTTCAATTGTGGTTTGGTTGCAGTCAAGTTCAACATTGTCTTTACAAAGTTCTTACCAAACTCACTGTACAACCAAGCTGTGCGGATAATCACATGCTTACAGCCCGAAGCTAAAATGTTCTCTTCTCCTTGCAGTTTTGTCTTGCCGTACACACCTGTTGGAGTCCCCTGTTGGTCTTCTTTGCATGGGATGTTGTATGGATCACCACCAAACACATAATCGGTGGATACATGCACGATCAATCCGTCCACTTCTTTCATCGCAATTGCTAAATTCTCAACCGCTTTCGCATTTAGCAGTTCGCAAAATGCTTCATCCGTCTCAGCCTTATCTACATTCGTATATGCCGCACAGTTAATGATACATTTTACATCATTCTCTTGCACCATCTTGCGCACTGCCTCCAATGACGTAATGTCCAGTAGAGTGGTTTCTACTCCCTCTACTTCCACTACGTCGGTATATATATAAGCATCGTGACTATCTTGAGCCACTATCCTTATCTCGTTGCCGAGCTGCCCATTTGCGCCTGTTACTAGTATGTTCATAATCTTAGTCTTGATTCTTGGCTCCTGGTTCCTGATTCCACACAAATGGCGAATCAAACTCTGCCAATTTCATATGTTTGGTATCCTTTTCGCTTAATATTGCCTCTTCCATTGTCAATCCCCAATCAATACCAAGCGACTCATCCAATATCGAAATACCCCCATCCGCTTCAGGATGATAGAAATTATCGCATTTATACTGGAATACCGCGCTCTCACTCAAAACCGCAAAACCATGTGCAAACCCTTGAGGAATAAAGAATTGACGATGATTTTCCTCCGTTAGCAATATTGCCACATGTTGCCCGTAGGTAGGACTTCCTTTGCGAATATCTACGGCTACATCTATCACCTTACCTTTTACGCAACGCACCAATTTGCTTTGTGCATAAGGTGGGCGTTGGAAATGCAAACCACGCATTACGCCATATTTAGACATACTCTCATTGTCTTGCACGAAATGAATATCCCCTACTTTTTCCCTGAACTCTCTCTCCGAAAAACTCTCAAAGAAATATCCACGCGCATCACCAAACACCTTTGGCTCAATGATGTACACTCCTTCTATTGCGGTTTTGATAACTTCCATAAATCAATCCAAATAGTCAGATCCTGATTGTTTTACATCGTCAATAACCTTCAATAAGTACTGTCCATATTGGTTCTTCAACATCGGCTGTGCCAACTCACGCATACGTTCTTCTGTGATCCATCCTTGGCGGTATGCAATACCCTCCAAGCAAGCTACTTTCAAGCCTTGACGTTTCTCCAATACTTCAATATAAGTACTTGCCTCAGACAACGAATCATGTGTGCCTGTATCCAACCACGCAAAACCTCTACCCAAGGTCTGCACCTTCAATTCACCATCCTTCAAAAACTCCTGATTCACAGTCGTAATCTCATACTCTCCGCGAGCAGATGGCTTGATGTTGGCTGCCACATCCACTACTTTATTTGGATAGAAATACAATCCCACTACCGCATAATTGCTCTTGGGGTTTTGTGGCTTCTCCTCAATGCTCAAGCAGTTGCCTTCTTTATCAAATTCTGCCACACCATAACGTTCAGGATCGCTCACCCAGTAGCCAAACACAGTCGCTTTCTTGTCTTCTTCTGCCGCACGAACCGCCTCTTTCAGCATACCCGTAAAGCCCGAACCGTGGAAAATATTATCGCCCAACACCAAGCATGCGCTATCATCCCCGATAAACTCCTTACCAATAGTAAACGCTTGCGCCAAACCATCTGGAGAGGGTTGCTCAGCATAAGTAAAGTTCACACCATAATCACTACCATCACCCAACAAACGTTTAAATCCAGGCAAATCATATGGTGTTGAGATAATCAATATATCGCGAATACCTGCCAACATCAGCACGCTGATTGGGTAATAAACCATAGGCTTATCATAGATTGGCATCAACTGCTTACTAATACCTTTGGTGATAGGGTACAATCGTGTTCCCGAACCTCCTGCTAATACAATTCCTTTCATATTGTGATTATATTTTTGTCTTTATTGCCTTTTGTCTTCTGCCTGTTTACCCCTTGTTTGCCACCTGCCTCCATAGGGACTTCATCGAGACCTCATCGTGACTTCACTGTACCTTTACCGTCAGTTCATCGAAGCATCTAGCTACTTTCCTAATCTCTCCTGAAGATATCTCTTGTATATACTTTCTCCTTTACATCCTCTAGACAAGTATCATATCGATTGGCAATAATCGCTTGCGATTGCTCCTTGAATTTCGCTAAATCATTCACGACCAATGAACCGAAGAACGTCGTTCCATCGGCCAATGTAGGTTCGTAAATAATTACCTGAGCGCCTTTAGCTTTCACGCGCTTCATGATTCCTTGAATACTTGACTGCCTAAAGTTGTCCGAGTTTGACTTCATCATCAATCGGTACACTCCAATCACACAAGCGTGCTCTTCTTGCGCGTTGTACTGACCATTGTTGTAATAATCGTAGTATCCCGCTTTCGCCAATACACGATCTGCAATAAAGTCTTTTCTTGTACGGTTGCTTTCCACAATAGCCTCAATCAAGTTCTCAGGCACATCTTGATAATTCGCCAACAACTGCTTTGTGTCTTTAGGCAAACAGTAACCACCATAACCAAACGATGGGTTATTGTAGTGTGTGCCAATGCGTGGATCCAGACACACACCCTCAATAATTGATTGCGTATCCAATCCCTTCATCTCTGCGTATGTATCCAACTCGTTGAAGTAACTCACACGCAAAGCCAAGTACGTATTAGCAAACAACTTCACTGCTTCCGCCTCGGTGAAACCCATAAACAAGGTATCAACGTCTTCTTTAATCGCGCCCTCTTGTAGCAACGCTGCAAACTGCTTCGCTGCCTCTACCAATCGCTTGTCCTTCAGATCCGTACCCACAATGATACGTGATGGGTACAAATTGTCATACAATGCCTTGCTCTCTCGCAAGAACTCGGGGGAGAACAATATATTCTCCGTGCTGAATTTCTTACGTACCGATTCTGTATAGCCCACAGGGATAGTGGATTTAATCACCATGATTGCCTTTGGGTTGACACGCAAAACCAACTCAATCACTTGCTCCACAGCCGACGTGTCGAAATAGTTTTTCTGACTATCATAATTCGTAGGAGCAGCAATTATCACATACTCCGCCTCCTTGTACGCATTCTCCGCATCCAAAGTTGCTGTCAAGTCCAATTCTTTCTCCGCAAAGTACTTCTCAATATACTCATCTTGGATAGGAGACTGACGACGATTGATCATCTCCACTTTTTCGGGTACAATATCCACAGCCAACACCTTATGATGTTGCGCCAGCAATGTCGCAATCGACAATCCTACATATCCCGTTCCTGCTACTGCTATTGTCATGAACTATAAATTCAAAATTCTTAATTCAAAATCCTTAATTAGAGACGTCCGTCTACTACAGAGCGATCTACAAAATCTTTCACATCAAAGATCACCGCGCCTTGGTCTTTGTATTTCTTGAAGTCGAATGTCTTAAACTGGTTGTGGCTCACGCATGCAATCACAGCTTGATACTCCTTGTCTGGATCAATAGCCGCAATCAACTCTTTGCCATACTCGTGCTTTACAACCTCATTGCTTGCCCATGGATCATAAATATCTACATTACAACCGAAGTCCTCCAACTCCTCCACAATGTCCACTACTTTTGTGTTACGGCAGTCTGGGCAGTTCTCTTTGAAGGTTACACCCAATACAAGTACATTGGAATTGTTGATCTTGTGATCCTTCTTAATCATCAATTTCAGTACCTTGTCTGCAATAAACTTAGCAATCGAGTTGTTCACCGCACGACCAGACAAAATCACTTGTGGGTCATAACCTAATGATTTTGCTTTGTGCGCCAAATAGTATGGGTCAACAGAAATACAGTGTCCACCTACCAAACCAGGACGATACTTCAAGAAGTTCCACTTGCTACCTGCGGCTTCAATCACATCGTTGGTATCAATACCTACGCGGTCGCAAATCAATGCCAACTCATTCATAAACGAGATATTCACGTCGCGTTGGCTATTCTCTACCGCCTTCGCAGCCTCTGCCACCTTCATGTTGGGAGCTTTGTGAGTGCCGTTCTCCAAAATAGAGTTGTACATTGCATCCACTAAGTCTGCAATCTCAGGAGTAGAACCAGAAGTGATCTTCTTAATTTTAGTCAATGTGTTTACCTTGTCGCCTGGATTGATACGCTCTGGTGAATAACCGCAGTAGAAGTCCTCATTAAACTTCAAACCGCTAAACTTCTCCAAGACAGGCACACAATCCTCTTCTGTACAACCGGGATAAACGGTTGACTCATAAATCACCAAGTCACCCTTTGCCAATGTCTTACCAATCGTCTCACTCGCTTTCAATAGTGGAGTCAAGTCAGGATTGTTAAAACGGTCTATTGGAGTAGGTACTGTCACAATATAGGTGTTCACTTGCTTGAGGTCTTCCATATTGCTCGTGAAGGTCAAACCAATCTTCTTGGTGCTCTCGTACGCATCACGAGCTTGCTTCATGCCCACCAAATCTGCCTCCAAAGTATGATCCTCGCCACGATTCAATTCATCCACACGCGCTTGGTAAATATCAAAACCAATCACACGGTATTTCTTGCCATACTCAATCGCTAGAGGCAATCCTACGTAACCTAGTCCAATGACTGCAATAATTCTGTCGTTCAATTTCATATCTGTATATTTTTTGTATATCTTAATTGTGAAAACCTTGATTTAATTCAAAAATCTTAATTATATTAAGCGTGCAAAGGTACAACTTTTTTTTTATATACGCAAACAAATATGTAATATTTGATGTTTAATACCGTTTTTCTCTACTAAACGGGCAAGAATTATTGACTTTGTTTGCGTATCTAAACAAAATAATGTACCTTTGTAGCCAAATTGCCTAAAATGGGCAATCTTGAACCATTTTGAACTATTTTGAACGCGCTTTGAGCGCATTGAACAAAAACATTTTATATGAAAAATTTCAAATTATGGAATGTGGTTGTAGGCTGGCTTGTGTTTGCTATTGCAGCGGCGACCTATCTTACCACCATGGAGCCAACGGCCTCATTTTGGGACTGCGGAGAGTTTATTGCTAGTGCATTTAAGTTGGATGTCGGTCACCCACCCGGAGCACCTTTCTTCATGCTCATGGGACGATTCTTCTCCCTCTTTGCTGCGGATACTACACAAGTAGCTATGTGCGTCAATGCCCTCTCTGCATTGGCTTCTGCGTTCACTATCCTCTTCCTCTTCTGGACAATTACAGCATTAGGGTGCAAGTTAGTAAAACCCGCCTCATCGCCTATCACCTCATCGCCTACTAGCCTCACTCGAGGCATTGCCCTCCTTGGTGCAGGTGCTGTAGGTGCGTTGGCATATACCTTCTCTGATACTTTCTGGTTCTCAGCTGTGGAAGGCGAAGTTTATGCTTCATCCTCTCTCTTTACAGCGGTAGTCTTCTGGCTCATCCTCAAGTGGGACGAACATGCTGACGAAGAGGGATCGGATAAGTGGCTGATTCTCATTGCCTATCTCATGGGATTGAGTATTGGTGTCCACTTGCTCAACCTCCTTACTATCCCTGCAATTGTATTGGTGTACTACTTCCGTCGTCACCAATTTTCTTGGAAAGGTGTAGCGGGCGCTTTCGGTATTTCTGTCGCAATCTTGGCAGTCATTCTCTATGGCATTATCCCAGGTGTTCCTACGATCGCAGGATGGTTTGAGTTGCTCTTTACCAATACCTTAGGTTGCCCATTCAATACGGGTCTTGCTGTCTATCTTGTTCTCATGGCTGCGGCACTAGTTTGGGCAATTTGGGAGAGCTATTCTGTCATCGAAAAAGATGAAAAACTCAAAACCCGTACCATCATCTCTTTCGTGCTTGCCATGGCTTTCGCGGGCGTTCCTTTCATCAAGGAGAGCGCCGTGATTGGTATTCTCTTGATTGCAGCAATGCTCATTGTCCTCTTCCTCAAGAAAGACATCATTCCTGCTCGTTGGATCAATACCATCAGCATGATGGTCACTGTGGTGATTATTGGTTATATGAGTTATGCGGCTATTGTAATTCGCTCCAACGCGGATACACCAATGGATCAAAACTCTCCAGACAATGTCTTCTCACTCAAGTACTACCTCAACCGCGAGCAATATGGTGATACACCGTTGCTCTATGGTCAGACATACAATGCCCCTGTAAAATTGGATGTCAAGGGCAATATGTGTATTCCTGTCGAGACAAAAGGTCATGCTCAATATGCTCCAGCTCCTAAGACAGAGGGTGGCAAAGATCGTTATGTCATCACGGGTTATAAGAGTGGTTATGAGTATATGGACGAGTTTAAAATGCTCTTCCCTCGTATGCACTCTGCGCAACAACATCACATTGATGCATATAAATCTTGGGCCGATGTCAAGGGTAAGAAAATCCGCTACGAGTACTGCGGACAAACTAAAACGGAGTATTGTCCAACTTTTGGCGAGAACCTTCGTTTCTTCTTCCGTTACCAAGTCAACTTCATGTACTGGCGCTACTTTATGTGGAACTTCGCTGGTCGTCAAAATGATATTCAATCTGCGGGCGAACTCCACAAAGGCAACTGGATTTCTGGTATTCCTTTCCTCGACAACCTCATGCTCGGTGACCAATCCAAATTGCCGACCGAACTCCGTGAGAATAAGGGACATAACGTCTATTACATGCTTCCTCTTCTGTTAGGTGTAATTGGCTTGATGTGGCAATTAGGCAAACGCAATAACGAGGGCAAAAACAAAGAAGGCTATCGCTCTTTCGCCATCGTCTTCCTTCTCTTCTTCCTTACTGGTTTGGCTATTGTGGTGTACCTCAACCAAACACCTTACCAACCACGTGAGCGTGATTATGCATATGCGGGCTCATTCTATGCGTTCTGTATTTGGATCGGTCTAGGTGTCATGGCAATTATTGATATGCTTAACAATGCTATCAAGAACGAGAAAATTCGTACTGCTATGGCTGTAGCCACTGTGATACTAACCCTCTGTGTACCTGCACAAATGGCATCACAAAACTGGGACGATCACGATCGTTCAGACCGTTATGTGGCACGTGATTTTGGTGCTAACTACTTGCAGTCTTGTGAGAAAAATGCGATTATCTTCTGCAATGGTGACAACGATACTTTCCCTCTTTGGTACAATATTGAGGTGGAAGGCACGCGCACAGATGTACGCGCATGCAACCTTTCTTACTTGCAAACCGATTGGTATATCGACCAAATGAAACGTCCATACTACGAGTCTCCTGCTTTGCCTATCTCCTGGGAGTATAAGGATTATATGCCAAGCAAAAATGAGATTGCATGGGTAGAGAATCGCCTCAATGCACCACTCGAGGTGAAGAAAGCGTTCCAATTCTTGCGTTCAGATGACCCACGTACCAAACGTGATGGAGAGAATTATATTCCTACTGACCAACTCTACGTCCTCTCTCCTGATGGTCAGCAGATTATGCTCAAGAAAGCACGCCGTTTCACTCGCTCTGAAATGATGGTGATGGAGATGCTCTCTACCAACGAGTGGAAGCGACCTATGTATTTTGCAACGACTATTGGTAGTGATTATCATTTAGGTCTTGATCCATACTTGGAGCTTACAGGTATGGCATACCGTATCACTCCTACTCGTAGTGCGGATGGTCGTCCTCGCGTTAATACAGAAGTGATGTATGACAATATGATGAATAAGTTCCGCTATGGTAATGTCAATAAACCAGGCATCTACCTAGATGAGAACACTTTGCGTATGTGTCGTACCCACCGTATGATGTTCTCCGAGTTGGCAGAGGCTCTTTATGAGGAGGGTAAATATGAAAAAGCGATAGCTGTGCTAGATTATGCAGAAGAAATGTTGCCAGGTTACAATGTTTCTTACGACTATACTTCGGCTTCCATGGCTGCGCTCTATTATACGCTTGGAGAAATGGAGAAGGGTAATGCCATTATGGATCAAGTGGCTACCAATGCTGTAGAGTATATGGAGTGGGGTACTACCCTTGAACCTGCATCACGCAAGGCTGCGCAATCTACCCTAGGACATTACTCAGCTGTACTCGGCTTCGTGTTGAATAACCTTCAACGTTTTGAGCAAAAAGAACTGTTCAATAAATATTTTGAGTTATATAGCCAATATGCATCAGTTCGATAATATACCCGTCTTGCTACTAACGGGCTATCTCGGAAGTGGCAAGACGACACTTCTTAATCGCATTCTTACCAATCGCCGCGGCATACGCGTTGCGGTGATTGTCAATGATATAGGTGAGGTCAATATTGATGCCGAACTTATCCAAAAAGGTGGCGTAGTGGCGCAGCAAGATGACAACCTTGTTGCCTTGCAAAACGGTTGTATTTGTTGCTCCCTCAAAATGGATCTCGTAGAGCAACTCCGCGACCTATGCACGGCCACTTCTGAACCTCTGAACTTCTCAACTCCTGAACCCTCAAAGCCTCGCTTTGATTACATCGTCATCGAGGCTTCTGGTATTTGCGAACCAGCTCCGATTGCACAAACTATCTGTTCGTATTCAAGCCTATCGCCTATTGCCAATAGCCCATCGCCTAAATTGGACGCTGTTGTAACCGTAGTCGATGCTCTTCGTCTCCGCGATGAGTTTATCTCTCAACTCTCGTCTATTGCCAATAGCCAATTGCCAATAGCCAAAGTGGATGACCTCGCTTCCCTCGTAGTAGAGCAAATCGAATTCTGTAACCTTATATTGTTAAACAAGGTGTCAGAGGTATCTGCTGAGGAACGTGAGCATATCCACGCTATCCTTCGCGCTATTCAACCTATGGCGAAGATTATTGACTGCGATTATTGCGATGTGCCTTTTGGCGAGATTCTTGATACCGAACTCTTCGATTTTGATGAAGTGGCTACCTCTGCTACATGGATTCAAAAAGTAGAATCAGATGTTGAAGAAACCCCTGAACTTCTGAACTCCTCAACTCCTGAACACCATCACCACCACGATCACGATCTTCATCATGAACATGGCGAATGTCATGACCCACATTGTCATTGCCACGAGCATCATCATCACCACGATCACGAGTGTGATGATCCTCATTGCTGTTGTCATCATCACCATAACCATGGCGATGAGTATGGTATCACCACTTTCGTGTATTATCGTCGTCGTCCGTTTGATTTAGCTCGTTTTGACGAGTTTGTCGCACGTCATTGGGATAAGAATATCATTCGTTGCAAAGGAATGTGCTATTTTGAGGAGGAGTATGATATGTGCTACCTCTTTGAGCAAGCAGGTAAGCAGTTTAATCTCAAGCAAGCAGGTACGTTCTATGCCACTATGCCTCAGGAAGAACTCATGCAGATGATGGCGCAAGACCCAATGCTACAGCGCGATTGGGATGAACAATACGGTGATCGTATGCAGAAACTTGTATTCATCGGTCAACATCTCGACCGCCATGCCATTGAGCATGCACTAGATGACTGTCTAGTTTAACAATTATTGGAGTCCCGACTTATACTTCGGACTTACAAGTCGCCATACCGATAAAAATAATAGCCGCTAATCAGCGGGCTATTAATTTTTCCTTATATCCAGTTACGATCGTAGCGAATGTATCTTTGTACTGCGCAGGTATAGGTTCTGCGGGTGGAGATTGCATCTTCAGTGGGTCAATGGGACTGCCGTTTTTCCATACGCGGAAATCCAGGTGGGGACCGGTACTCGAACCCGAACTACCCACATAACCAATCACTTCGCCTTGTTTAACATGCTTTCCTACTGCTAAGCCCTTCGCGTATTTAGACAAGTGCAGATAGGCTGTCGTATAGGTGGAGTTGTGTTTGATCTTCACGGTATGACCACCACCTCCTTTGTATTGCTTCATGGTCACCACGCCATCACCAATACTAACGACTGGCGTGCCCATAGGCGCTGCGTAATCAACACCCGTGTGAGGGCGAACGACCTTATAAATAGGATGTTTACGCGCGTAGGTGAATTTAGAAGAGATACGTTTGTAGTTGAGCGGAGCCTTCAAGAAGGCTTTGCGCAAACTGTTACCTTCTGCATCAAAATAGTTGGCTATCTTATCTTGCTCAAACCAATATGCCTCTTGCCAACGTCTAGCGTGGTAGAAGTCGGCAGCATAGATGCGGCCGATGCCGATGCGCACACTATCCACATATTGCTCCTCGTAATACACACGAATAGAATCGCCCTTTTGTAACCCGAAGAAGTCTATTGTCCAAGCATAAATATCGCTGAGCTCTAAAGCAAGCTCAGTAGGCAAACCGTTGCCTGCCATTGCGTTCCAAAGACTTGATTCAATGACTACCTCGGCGCTGCGGTTGAGTCGTGTGATAGGCTTCTCAAAACGCTCTACGTGCATACTATCTGTGAGATGTAGTACGACAGCCTCGCGGATATTAGGTTTGTATATGTAGTAGCATAGTTGCTCAATGCCAGCCGTATCCGTTTGGAATAGTGCGTAGTAGGTTTTGCCTGGACGGATGGATCGTACATCAAACTCGCTGCGTGGCATAAGCGTGATGCCTGTGATTTGTTGGCGGGTAGCGCCTAGGCGATTTAACATACCACCCAAGGTCTCGCCATCTTTGACTACGCAAGTGTCTATGCGGAACGAATCAATCGGCAATCCGTATTCGTAACGAACAACAGGCTCCTGAGCTTGTTGTTCATTATGGTTGTTATTTGTGCATGATGCCAATATCGCAACCAATATACCTAATATATATATATACTTTTTCACTTAGGCGTTTTTCTGTGGGTATTTTCTTGTCCAAGAGCTGATTTTCAAACGGATAACGCCCAATAGTGCTTCGGAGAAGATGCCACCAGACATCTTGCTAGTGCCCAATACGCGGTTAACGAACACGATAGGTACTTCTTGAATTGTAAAGCCGCATTTGTAGGCGGTGTATTTCATCTCAATTTGGAAAGCATAACCCTTGAAACGAATCTTGTCCAACTCAATGGTTTCCAATACTTGACGGCGATAGCATTTGAATCCGGCAGTTGTGTCGTGGATGTTTACGCCCAAAACAAAGCGTACATACTTACTAGCGAAGTAAGACATCAATACGCGTCCCATAGGCCAGTTCACTACGTTCACGCCGCTCACATAACGACTACCAATCGCTACATCTGCGCCCTTATTCGCACATGCGTCATAGAGTTTGAGCAGGTCTTCTGGGTTGTGTGAGAAGTCGGCGTCCATCTCAAAGATATAGTCGTACTTGTGCTCAATAGCCCACTTGAAACCAGCTATATATGCCGTACCTAAACCTAGTTTACCTGCGCGCTCCACGAGGTGTAGTTTACCTGGGTACTTGTTGGCCATCATATCTTTGACGATAGCAGCAGTGCCGTCTGGCGAACCGTCATCAATGATGAGTACGTGGTATTCCAATGGCAAATTCATCACAGCGGTGATGATCGCTTCGATGTTTTCCTTCTCGTTGTAAGTAGGAATAATAACTAGTTTATCCATATATATGAGATTTTATTGCTTGATTACTTGGTTGTTAAGTACATATGCTGGACTCGCTTTGAGTCGATCTAGCGGGGTCACGAACACATCTTCGCCTGGCATGATTCCCTCGTCTAGAAGGATGTCCTTGATGGTGTTAAGTGCCACATTTGGGTCGTTATTCTCGTGGCTCAGGTGACAAAGGAACACATTGCGCATCTCTGGGTGCCAGTTTTTGGCGAGCAGTTGTCCGCAGGTCACATTGCTTTGGTGTCCCTTAGGCGACAAGATACGCTCTTTGAGATAGGTGGGGTATGGACCATTCAAGAGCATCTGCTCATCGTGATTAGCTTCAATGACAAGGTGGTTAGCCGTACCCATGTACATCTCCATCGTAGCATTAGGTTGTCCACAATCGGTAACGATAACGATGCGCTGCTCCATAAAATCAATCACATATCCCACACACTCTGTAGAGTCGTGTGATACACCAAAGGTGTTGATTTTCATGCCATTGAGTTCCCATTCTTGGCCTTTCTCAAAGTATCGTTGCGAGGTGCGTAATTTCTCTCTCACGCCGTAGTTTCGGTCAATACCATCGTGAATATCTCGAGTAGAGTAGATAGGCAGATGTACACGCTCGCCCAATGTGCCTACGGCACGAATGTGGTCGGCATGATCGTGTGTGATGAGTACGCCCATAATGTTGGCATAATCCAATCCCATCTCACGCAGATTCTTCTGAATAGTGCGTGCAGAGATGCCCGCATCAATCAGGATACCCCAAGTCGAGGTACCCAAGAAGTAACAGTTACCGCTACTTCCGCTAGCAAAACTTCTGAATATGAGCTGGTTATCTGCCATTTTAATCGTATTGCTTGGGCAATAGTACCCAATCAGCCTGCAAAGATACGAAAAAAAAATGAGGTATGCAAGAAAAGGGAGAAATTATTTTCCAAAAGGATAGATTCCCTACGCTCTACACTCTCCACCCTACACTTTAGCAGCTATGTAAATTCCCTTCCCTTAAGGGAGGGGGTAGGGTGTAGGCTGCTATCTCCTACGGGTTCATAACGGGTTTATATGCTATCTTCACTATGTGATTACTATGTGATTCATATCTCTTGCTTATGCAATAGATCCCTTATGATGCTCACCCGACGTCGGTTATGCTCTCGCAGTTCCGTCTGCTAGAATTCCTCTGAGTCACTAAACAGTAGGCACTTTGTACTGTCTCCTAAACCCAAATCGGTCATTAGATTTTGTAAATGTAATCAAGTGATTTTTGAGTAGATTTTTCGTCTTCCTTTGAGGGAGCATTGCGAGCAATGTGACTGAAAAGAGATGAAAAAGATGCCAAAAAGGATTGATAACATGCAAAAAGTCAATGTTGACGTCTATATTTGGAACGAATTACGGTCTAATGACCTATTTGGGTTAAACACTAACTTCCCAATACCCTTGCAATACCGTTACCACTCCGTTATCACCTCGAAAGGATATGCATAGGATAAGCATGGGATGGTAACGGGGAAGATAGGTATCAGCAAGATTAAGGATAGTTATAAATAATAGCAGGGAACTTAGGGAATTTAAGGAATTTGGGGAATTTTCAAAGTTCCCTAAATTCTTTAAATTCTTAAAATTCCTTTTAAAGAAAAAATGTAAGCAAACATTGATAATAAGCAACTTACAATCTTGTTACTATTTTCCACGAACTTTCTGCGAACAGATTTGTAGAAGTCCGTAGAAAGTTCTCAGAAAGTAAGTCCATAAAACTATCTACCTGATAATCAACACTTATTTTTCAATACGCAGCATGGCGAAAGTGACGTTTGTGACGGAAGTGGCGGAATTTTTGTTCGCCAGTTCCGCCAGTTCCGCCAGTTTCGCCACCTATTGTTTTCTTAATTTTAGGTTGCTGCGATTAAATACCATAATTACAGAGTTTTTTGGTGATTTTTCACTGATTTTCGCTGCAAAGGTAGCGTTTTTTGTGATATGTACAAATGTATTTGCAATAAAATGTGCTTTTGTGCCGAAAAATCGCTTACGATTAATCGTTCGAGTCCGCCACATGTCGTTTCCTTAACCAAAGGTTAACTATTCATTAACAAACTACCCTTGCGCAAAGGTAGCGCAAGAGTAGCGGAATCTTTAATAAAATATAAGCTTCTGGTGTTTTAAAAAAGTTGATTAGTAATGAAGATATTAATCGTTTTTTATAAAACGAAAGTAATCAGCACGGATGAGTTTGTCCGACAGGATATATGCTTCTTGTTCCGTAAGCGGACGATTGTTTCGAGCTACTGAATCCAATAAGTTTACACCGAATCCTTTCCAATAATAATTCTCGCAACCAATCAAATGTAAGATAGTAGGATAAGCATCCATTTGGTATGCTTTATCTTTAATGATATGTTTTTCGTCAATATTTGGAGAATACGTTATAATAGCAGTGTGCGCATTATTTACATCATAGTCCAAATTATTCTCAGTACAATAAGTAGCAAATATATTTCGCATATTTGGATCAAAGATAATATGGTCGCCCATAAAGCAGATTGTAGCATTTTGAAGGATTGAGTCGGTATCTATTTTCTTTAAGAAATTACCCCAACACGAATCCGTGTAATGCATACATCTCAAATAATTAACCATATTCTCAGGCATCCCTGTTGGTAAATCCAATGGTGTGTATTTAGAGCAGGCAATAAACGGAGAATGAGTTGCCATAGTTATAGCCATACAATATGGATGTTGGGTATATACACTATCAAGGATATTAAATGTTACATGGTCTAAACTTTGAGGACTCAAATAATTTGTATCTATATGGTATGAATCGCTCATATACTTTTGATTCCATACACTTAAATCACCTGGCTGAACTAAGGCTGCATTATCATAAATATCACTCAAAGAAGGGAATGTATGATGTGGATAACGTTTACATACTGCACCATGTTGAATTGGTAATAGTCCCGTGTTGAATATCAATTGTCCATCTGAAGAAGTTCCTCCCTTAGTTTGACTTGTTACTTGCTGAGCCCACAAGACATTATGTTCATTCATAAACTCACACAAGTTTGGCATAATGTCGGGGCGGACAGCCCAAGTCTCTAAACTTTCAACAATAATTAGAATCAGATTTCGATTAGGTTTAACATTAAGCGTATAGGTATTTATAAATGGTTTTAGCTGCACCTTATCATCATCGGTTATAGTATATGTAGTTGATTCAAAAGGCATTTGGATAAGCTTCTTGCAATCATAAATAAATGCGTGAATGACCGATGTGTTCTTTACATATTCTAAACTTGTGAAGCCAAATAAATCTCCTACACCTTTATCAGAAAATGGATTAAAATAGTTTTTGTCGTGAGGAAGTTGATATAAGACGTCATATACATATCTCGTTGCTAAACAACCTCCTATATTTAACAAAATAGCCAATGCAAATATAATAAAAGTGGAAATTATGTTTCTTTTCTTTGTCTTGAGGAATATAACACCGACTATTAATAATGCAGTAGGTATCAATAATAAGAAATCTGAAGCATACATGTACATGGGGACACTACTCCAGAATCCATCCATATTGCTAATCAAAGAAAAGGAATGAGCATCAAGGAAAATACGATTAGCTCTAAAATACATCAGTTCTGCCATTATCCAAATATTTAGCAATGCCGAGAATACAATAGTCCATACTTGACGTTTGAATAAAAATACAAAACTTGCAATAAATAAGGAAATGCTAATCTTGGGAAGATAGAATGCCCAAAATGCCAATGGATTTTTCCAAAGAGAAGAAATTAAGATAGAGTTAAATGCTAACCAATGAAATAAACAACATTGGAGAAAGAGTGTTAAAGCAAATAAAACAAAGAAGAGCCATTGCGCTCTATTGTTTTTTGTAAAGAAGGTTTTAATCTTTTGGAGCATGGATTAATAGTATTTATGATTACTATCAATCCGATGGAATAAAAAAGGCATGAGTTTACCTTCGCGTTCAAGGGAAGCCTGAGAAGAAACCCTATCCAACCACAAGTAAACTCACACCCCAAGGTATAAGTATTATGTGGCTGAATAGAGTTGTCAGGTGTTCCGACAACGCTTCTTTTATTCCGACTTATAAGAAATCAGTTTCTCAGGCTTTTTTCTTGAACGCGAAATAATAGTAATGCTATGTTAATAATTATGTCATGATTTGAAAATTACATCTTCAAATCACGCTGCAAAGGTACAAATTTATTTCGGATTAAGCAAATAAAAAAGCCACTTATGTCAAAAAAACATAAATGGCGGTTGGGTGAGGGGGACAATGCATTATGCTATCGTTCGTAACCAGAAACCTAAAAAACGATCAATGAATTACAGTATTACGCAAATTGCGTTATGCAAATTGCGGTGTAAAGATACTGCTTATTTTTCATTGGTGTAAATAATAGTAGAAAAAAATAGCACTTAAGTTAACTCTTTCAATATCTGTTCGCAGAGGATAGGGATAGGAGTATTGCCGTCATTATTGATGATGATGTCGGCACGGTTTAGATCTTCTTCTATATTTTGCGCTCGCATGCGTGCGCGTACCTTATCTATATCCGAATGATCGCGGGCAATAGTGCGTGCTAATCGTACTTCTTCGGGAGCCGTAACCACCACAACCTTATCACAGAGCTCATTGAGATGTGCTGTATAGAGGATGGCGCATTCGATGAAAAGTAAGCCCCCCTCCGACTCCCCCCTGAAGGGTGGAGAGGTAAAGCGGTTAAGTATATCCTGGCGGACGGCGGGATGGACAATGGCATTGAGGCGAGCGAGGAGAGTTTTGTCTGCAAAGACTTGTTGAGCCACAAAAGCCGTTTGGTACACGCCATCCTTATACGCTTCGGGACCGAAAAGGGCAGTGATCTGCTCGCGGACATGAGCATCCTCTACAATAAGACGTTTAGCCTCACTATCTGTATCATATACCTCATAACCCATCTGGCGCAATTGCTTTGCAATCACACTTTTGCCACTTCCTATGCCACCTGTTATACCGATTGTCATACTAGAATTGGAAATAGATAAATGCTTGCATATCGGCGGTTACGAATTGATATACTACAATAACCGTTAAGGCAGCAAGCAAAATGATCAACCATATAGGCAAGAGCGCAAATTGTACTCGATACCAACGTTTCCATCGGGTAGGCAACCAGTGTATCACCATGCCCAAAACAAACAATATCACTACACTGCGATACTCCCACAAGAAATCAGGAATAATACTACTATTCCAGGCTCCACCCATCTGATTGACCATATTCGTAGCAGTCTCCCATGCCTCTTGATTAGCCGTCTCAGGATCCAAGTTACTACCCGAACGGAAAAACAAACGTGTGAACGTGATGAACACGAAAGTTTGAGCTACAGCCCAAATGGTAGATAGACGATTGGCTATTGGCGAAAGGCGAGAAGCAAAAGGCGAAAGCAAGTTTCCTCGTTTCATCAAAATACGCTCATACCACCAATAAGCATATCGTACTGCGGTGCCAATCCATAGGGCGATACCCCATACGAAGAATAGATTCCATATAGGCGCTTGCTGCAGACTATAAGCTAGCCATAGACCACCCATCAGCAGAGTCATGAGTAGCATCTTGATGTGCCAAGTCATTTTCGCCCACACTTTATACACGATCATACCCGCACCATTGAGCGCACCCCAGATGACAAAGTTCCAACTCGCTCCGTGCCACAAACCGCCCAAGAGCATAGTAATGAACGAGTTGACATTGCCCGCGGTAGTCTTATCCTTGACCTCTTTGCCAAGAATCTTGCGGTTGCCACCCAATGGAATATAGAGGTAACTCTTCAACCAACGGCTCAGCGACATATGCCACCTGCGCCAGAACTCTTGTGGATTCTTGGACTTATAAGGCGAATCGAAGTTCTGGGGTAAATAGAATCCCATCAGCATGGCTATACCGATGGCAATATCGGTGTATCCAGAGAAGTCCGCATACACTTGCAGCGAGTATGCAAACAATGCAAATAGATTCTCAAAGCCTGAGAACAAAAGTGGGTTCTCAAAGACCCTATCAATGAGATTAACGGCTAGATAATCGCTCAATACGATCTTCTTAATCAGTCCGTTAAGTACCCAAAAGACCGCCAATCCAAAGACCCTGCGACTGAGGCGGAAAGGCTTGTACAACTGCGGAATAAACTCGTTCGCACGGACGATAGGACCTGCTACCAATTGAGGAAAGAAACTCACATAGAAAGCGAAATCGAGAATATTCTTCACGGGTTTGACATGCCCACGATAGACATCTATGGTGTAAGACATCACCTGAAAGAGGTAGAACGATATACCCACAGGCAGGATAATCTTGTCCACCATAAACCTTCCGCTCTCGCTAAATCCGTTGCCAATATACGCAAACAAGTCAAACACAGCCAACTCTGTTCCAAGCAAGTTGTTCACTACATTGGTGAAGAAATACGCATACTTGAAGTAGCAGAGTAATCCCAAATCAATCACCACACTCAACGCTAGCCACACTGTCGCCTTTCGCCTTTCGCCTTTCGCCTGATATATCCGCTGCGCTATCAGCCAGTCGCTGAGCGTAACAAATAGCAATAAAAGCAGAAACAATCCGCTGGTCTTATAGTAGAAAAACCAGCTCACTGCCATGAGAAAGACATTGCGCAGGTGCAATCGTTGCCTACTTTCCGCCTTTAACCTTTCGCCTCTCGCCTCTGTGCCTACTTCCATAATCAACGCAAACACCGCATACACCAACGCAAAGAACGCCCAGAAGTAGAACTGGGTGAACAGCAGCGGACTCTCGCTATTAAAACCGAATATATGGGAGAAAAATTCCATTTTTCTAGTTTAGTGTTTAGAGTTTAGTGTTTAGAGAATCACTAGGATACCTCATCAGCCAATTATACAATTTTTTGCCGATATTATTGGCTCCTGCGCGGGTGAAATGCACATAGTCGCTGCCTGCCAAACCATTCTCTACCCATCTAACCATGCTGCCTTTGCCGCCCATTGCCTCGTACATACTCCAATATGCTATGCCTTCTTCTTGAGCCATCTTCTTTAGCAAACGATCCATATATGGCACCAACGGATAGGTCACCATCTCTCCATCGATATTGGTGGACATATCGCTTGGACCGATAAACAAGATCGATGCCTCAGGCGCACAAGCACGCAGATAGCGAACTTGTTGACGCATTGTACTCCTTACATAACCGCTAATTGTCGAAGGATTCTCCGTCTGAGGAATCATATTGCCACCAAACTGCAAGATAATCAGTCTAGTATTACTCTCGCGATAGAAGTCACTCAGTTGTACACTGTCTATTTTTGTGAAGATATTACCCGAACAACCACGCATAGGAATATTGTCCACAATCACACCCATTGGTGTCTCCAAACTCACGCCATACACATTGCCTGTCCCTTGGAGAACGATATCGCAGTGAGTCGTACTATCGGCTAAAGGCGAAAGGCTAAAGGTGAGAGAACTATCCGCAAGGATACGCACGCGATTAAAATAGTTGTGTGGTTTGCGTTTTTTGTCCAATGGCTCCACATGCAGCACGACACTATCGCTACTAGGCACGAGAGTCGAGTCCATCACTGCCACTTGTCCCATGACACCATAATCGTCGTTGTCTATTAGACGCATGGACTTAGGTCCGTAGATCAAATAGCGTTTGGGACCACCTTGTGCGCTTTGCACTTTGTTGTTCATGGTGATCCATTGGCGAATAGTGCGAGTCGGAATCGTCTGGTGAAGTGGTATAAGTCCTACACCTCCACCGCCATATTGCTTCTGCCACTTCTCGCGTAGGATATTCGTGATACGATCTTCTTCTATCTGCGAATCTCCGTAATGCACCACACGCACAGGCTTACTACTCGCACTATCCAATGCTGCATAGAAAGCTGCCAAGTAAGCGCGAGAATCGGTGTGTACTACATTCACTTCAGGGATTACGGGTTGAGGTTTCTGCGGAACGCTATCTTGGGTGGCTAATGTATCTTGTTGGATTAGGCTATCAGTTGGTATCACACTTACTGTGTTCGCTTCTGCCAATAAGGAATCGCTCAATATTTCCAAATCAACATCAGCCATCGAATCCTCCTTCAAATCCAATGCTTCTGCCAAGGTAGGAAAACGCAAGTTCCATTTGCCGATATACCACCCACCATCGGGCACAACCATACAAACTACGCCTAGTAGCGCAATCACTGTCCATATGATATATGCAATATGCCTTGGTCTCATTGATTTATCACTTCTTCCACAACACTTTTGTGAAAAGTAGTAACACGGTGAAGATCTCCAGACGGCCAATCAACATCACAAAACTCATTACCCATTTGGCTACCGTAGGGAACTCGGCATAGGTGCCCGAAGGCCCAAACTGACCGATACTAATACCCACATTGCCAATCGCTGAGACAGCCGCACCGATGGATTCGTCAAAATTGACACCACTCGCGCAGAAAACCACTACCGTAATCACAATGATAAAAATATAGAAAATCAAAAACGCCATGATGTTATTGATCGTCTGCTGCGGAATCGTCTTCTCGTTGAGTTTGACAGGGATAATAGCGTTGGGGTGAATACGGCGTTGGAACTCTGCCACGCCATTCTTCAAAATGATAGATAGTCTCACCCATTTGATACCTCCAGCCGTACTACCTGCGCACGCACCCGTAAGCATAAGGAAGAAGATCACTACCCATGCCACCACTGGCCAATACATATAGTCGGAGATAGTATAACCTGTAGAAGTCATGGCGCTGATAACCGTGAAAATACTATCTCGGAACGCACGTTCCATATGCAAGCCCGTCCATCCAGGACGAGCAATATACAAGCCTATCGTCAGCAACAAGGAGAAGAGAACAACCGCCACTGTGTACCAGCGAAACTCTTCATCGCGGAAGAAATGGCGTGCCTTACCACTAACCAAATAGATGAGTATCACGAAGTTAATACCCGAGACGAACATGAAGAAGGTCACCAAATAGTGTATCGCTGCCGAGTCGTAGAACTCTAGACTGTTGTTCTTAGTGGAGAAACCGCCCGTGGCAATGGTAGAGAATGAGTGGCACACTGCATCAAAGATAGGCATACCACAGAGCCACAAGCCAAAAATCTCGCTGGCGGTGAGTATCACATAGGTCGTCCACATCATCTTGGCGGTATCCGAGATTCGTGGGGATAGTTTTTCGTAGGTGAGTCCCGTCACTTCGGCGGCATAGAGCTGCATACCGTTGAGCCCAAAAATCGGCAGGATAGCGATGGAGAGTACAATGATTCCCATACCGCCAATCCATTGTGTCAATGACCGCCAGAAGAGTAGTCCGTGGGTGATGACATCTAGGTTGGGGATGATGGTCGCACCCGTGGTAGTAAAACCAGACATACTCTCAAACCAAGCATCGGTGAACGAAGGTACCTGCCCGCTGAGGTAATATGGTAGTAGTCCAAAAGCAGAGAAGACAACCCATACCATGGCTACAATGACATAGCCCTCTCTCTCGCCCATGCGCGACTCAGCACGACGACCAATACATAGACCTATCACGCCCGCTAATAGTGTGATAATCGTGGATATAAGAAAAATACCTGTGTCTGCTTCTTTGTACCATAGACTCACACCCATCGCGATAGCCATGAAGATAGCTTCGAGCAATAGCAGGGCGCCCATGGTGCGAAAAACCATTCGTGTGTTGAAGGTGCGGGTCATATTGAGAGTTGAGTGTTGAGTTATTTGAAGAACTTTTCGAGTTGTCTAATTACTTGATTCTTGCAGAAGACTACCACTTGATCTCCTTGTAGAATTTGGGTATCACCATTGACGAGTATGCCTTCGCCAGCGCGCACGATAGCACCGATATTGGTGTCGGCAGGTAGGCGCATATCGCGAATCTTAGCTTTAGTGATCTTGCTACCTTCCTCTGCCATAAACTCTACAATCTCCGCATCCGCACTCGCTAAGTTACGGACATTGAGTACACTGGCATCTAGTAGCATCTGATAGATATAGGAAGCCGCAATGGTCTTTTTGTTGAGTACGGTGCCGATTTCTAGACCTTCTGCCATGGCGATATAGTCGATATTCTCTACTTCGGCAATCGTCTTTTTTACACCAAAACGCTTGGCAGCCATGCAGGCAAAGATATTCGCTTCGCTGCTGTCGGTAACAGCAACAAACGCATCCACATCCTCTATGCCCTCGTCCTTGAGTACCGTCATATCACTACCGTCGGCATTGATAATGAGAACATTATTGATCTTCTCACTCAGTTGGTAGCATAGTTCGCGATCCGCCTCCAAAATCTTAATATTGAGGTCATCAGGGAGATTCTGCACAGTCTTTTGGGCAATCTTAGAGCCACCGTAGAACATGATGTTCTTGATCTCGCGTTTTTGTTTGCCTAATTGCTCGCGGAGAATCTTTTTGTTCTCTCGTGTACACACCGCATAGACCATATCATCTGCCATCACTTCGTCTTGTCCGCCAGGAATGATAGTCGATTGACCGCGTTTGATAGCCACGATACGATAGAGACCATGGTTGAAGTAACCCGACATGAATTTTTGTCCGATGACTTCGGCTCCCTCTCGTACCTTGACCACGCAAAGTTCCAATGCACCCTCGCAAAGGGTCAAATGATAGCGCATCCAGTTGGTTTTGAGAGAAGCGGCAATCTCTTTGGCTGCAAGCAATTCTGGATAGATGAGGTGGTTGAGTCCCATCTTCTCAAAGATGCGTTTGTTCTCAGGAATGAGATATTCATAATGGTCAATGCGTGCAAGGGTTTTCTTAGCACCTAACTCGTTTGCTAGCAAGCATGCAGTGATATTCTCCGATTCGGATGGGGTGACGGCAATAAAGAGATCTACATCCTCCACGCCAATATTCTTCAAATCATTGATGGATGTAGGACTACCCACTTTGGTGAGTAGGTCGTAGTTGGCATCCAAATCGCCTAGACGATCTTGACGTTCGTCTATCAAACTAATATCCATATCTTCGCGGGATAGCAGTTTCGCCAAGTGGCGGCCTACTGCTCCAGCGCCTGCAATAATGATTCGCATATGCCTTCTTTATCTAGTTTTAACAAATGATACAATTCCTTGGTACTACCATGTTCTACAAACCGATCGTTCACACCTAAGCGGATGAGACGAGGTATGCTAGCATTTTGAGTTTTGCATGTTGAATGATCTGAGATAAACTCCGCCACAGCACTACCCAATCCGCCACTGATCACACCGTCTTCTACGGTGATAATTGTATGGTATTTCTCAACCACCTCTGCTAGAATAGACTCATCTATTGGTTTGAGCCATCGCATATCGTAGTGAGCGACATTCGCCTTATCGCCTAATAGCCCTATCGCCTCCATCACTGTATTACCGATAGCGCCGATGCTTAGTACTGCTACTTTCGCGTCATTGCCTTCTCTCAAACACACTCCTTTGCCGATAGTCACCTTCGCCTCATTGCCTAATCGCCTAATCGCCTCATCGCCTTCATTCGTTCTACCTCTAGGATAGCGAATAGCAATCGGACCATCGTAATCTTTGGCGAGTGTCATCATATCTTGTAGATCCTCGGCTGTCATCGGTGCGCCTATCACCATATTGGGGATAGGACGTAGATATGCCAAGTCCAATAGACCATGGTGAGTGGCTCCATCGTTGCCTACAATACCCGCACGGTCGATACAAAACACTACTGGCAGTTTTGGCAGTGCCACATCGTGGATGATATTGTCGTAGGCGCGTTGGAGGAAACTAGAATATATGTTGCAGAAGGGTTTGAGTCCTGCTTTTGCTAAACCTGCTGAGAAGGTGACGGCATGTCCCTCTGCGATACCCACATCAAAGACGCGATTAGGCATCTCCTTCTGCATGATATTCATGCTACAGCCACTAGGCATAGCAGGTGTGATACCCACGATGCGCTCATCCTCTTTGGCTAAAGTCAGCAGTTGCTCGCCAAACACCTCTTGCCATAGCACTTGCTTTTTCGCCTCGTCGCCTTTTCGCCTTTCGCCTGTCTCTACACAAAACTCTCCTGGTGCATGCCATGTCGTTTGGTCGTTCTCGGCAGGTTCGTAGCCTTTGCCTTTCTTGGTGATGATATGCAGCACTTTTGGTCCTTTGTAATCTTTGATTTCTTGGAAAATACGAACCAAATCTAGCACATCGTGTCCATCTGCTGGACCAAAATAGCGAATGTTCAAGCCTTGGAAAATATTGTTCGGTTGCTTGGTCAAGATCGCTTTGAGATTATTGGCAAAGCGTTGTACGCGCCCTTTGTTGCTATCGTTGATAATATGTAACTTACGTGCCAAACGGTAGATGCCCCAACGCCACTTGTTATAGCGCTTGCTAGTCGTGATATCTACCAAGTATTGGGTGAATCCTCCCTTGATAGGGTCAATAGCCATGTTATTGTCGTTGAGCACAATGAGCAGGTTATTGGGCAACATAGAGGTGTTGTTGAGCCCTTCAAACGCCAATCCGCCAGTCATCGCACCATCTCCGATAATAGCCACGACTCGCTTCTTATCTTCTTCTCCTATAGCTAGTCCCAGGGCTGCGGAAATACTGTTGCTCGCATGTCCCGCAATAAACGCATCGTACTCGCTCTCCGCAGGAGTAGGGAATGGCGCTAGTCCTTTGAACTGGCGGTTGGTATGAAAACGCTCGCGTCTGCCTGTCAAAATCTTATGGGCATAGGCCTGATGACCCACGTCCCATACGAGTTGGTCGTTAGGTGTGTCAAACACATAGTGCAATGCCACCGTCAACTCCACCGTGCCAAGCGATGACCCCAAGTGACCAGGGTTATGACTCAACTCTTGGATAATAAAATCTCTCACCTCAGCGCACACTGTAGGCAGGCTCTCCAAAGGCAACTGCTTGAGGTCGCTAGGGTAGTGGATTGTATTGAGGTATGTATATTCCATCTTACTATATTTATCTGTTTTGGATGAGATTATATTGCATATAATCTAATTAGCCTGCAAAGATACGAAAAAAAATGTATATGTGCAAGAAAATTAAATTTTTTATGCCATAGACTACATTTTTTCACTGTATCTTCGAGGATAAGGTGCCCTCGAAGGTACAAAAAACACATTTGCAAGAAAAATAGCGGAAAGTTTGTTTTATATGCTATTTTTCCTGCAAATGCACTAATCTTGAGTGGAATAATCTTAGGAGAATCGCTTCTGTATTTGCTCAGAAAGGAGTTGGTATATCTCTTTCAATTCATCATTGGGCAATAAATCCATATGATGTTGCATCACGCTCTGATCTGCTCTACGAGCAGGTCCCGTCTGTGCCTCTCGCGGAGATAGAGTATGTATCTTCGCTGCGGTCTCGTCAATGAGTGGCAGTAGGGCCTTGAATGGGATATGAGTACTAGATAGCAGTTCTGCTGCCAGAGTGTACATGAGGTTGGTAAAATTGCAAGCATATACTCCCGCTACATGCAATCGCTCTCGGTCATGTTGGGTGGTTTCATAGACATGACTAGTGATGCTCAATGCCAACGAATAGACGGCACTAATATCGTCAATACCTTTCGCCTCGAAGAAGACTGGTACGGTGGAGAAATCTTCTATGATATGCGTCTTGCTGAAGGTCTGAAAAGGGTAGAAAACGCCTGCATGGGGTTTGTCTGCTCCAAATACAGACATCGGCATACTGCCCGAAGTATGGAGGTGTAGTGCTCTCTCTTTGCCTTGTACTTGACCTACCACTTCCGCCAAGGCTTTGTCGCGAACGGAATAGATATACACATTAGCCGTAGGCAGTTGGTCTAAGCCTTCGCGACTGCTAACCATTTGACAAGCAATACCTTTCTTGCTAAAAGCGTATTGCAGATTGGTGGCTACATTGCCCTTGCCGATGATAACGATGTTCATGCCTAGATTAGAGGTTAAAGGTTAGAGGTTAAAGGCAGGGACTGATAGAATTCAGTCACAGCCACGATGCCGTTCTCCCATACTTCAAGGTCCATAGACTCATTAGGCGAGTGGATGGCGTTCTTCTCTAGACCAAAGCCCATAAGGATGGTCTTGACGCCGAGTATCTGTTCAAAACTGCTGATGATCGGAATACTACCTCCTCGGCGTGCTGCCAATGGTCGTTTGCCAAATGCCACCTCAAAACCATGTTCTGCGGCTTTGTAAGCGGGGATATCAATAGGGCATACATAGCCTTGACCGCCGTGCATAGGGGTTACTTTGACACGTACTCCTGCTGGCGCAATGGTTTGAATATAGTCCACAAAAGCTTGACTCACTTTCTCGTGATCTTGGTTGGCTACCAATCGACAACTGACCTTGGCGTACGCCTTGCTTGGCAATACCGTCTTACTGCCTTCGCCCGTGTATCCTCCCCATATGCCGCAGATATCAAAAGATGGACGACACGAGTTGCGCTCTAGGGTAGAGTAGCCTTCCTCGCCAAACGTAGTGTCCACATCTATCGCTTGGCAGTATGCCTGCTCGGAGAATGGAATCTGTTTGATCATTTCACGCTCCTCTTGTGGGATAGGTAGTACATCGTCGTAGAAGCCAGGGATAGTGATTCGTCCTTTCTCATCCACTACTTTCGCCAACATCTCCGTGAGGGCGTTGATAGGGTTCTTGACTGCACCACCAAAGTGTCCGCTGTGCAGGTCGCGATTAGGACCTGTGACCTCTATCTCCCAATATGCCAATCCGCGCAATCCTGTCGTGATAGAAGGAGTGTCTTTACCAATCATAGAGGTGTCACTCACGAGGATAATATCGCAAGCAAGTAACTCTTTATGCTCCTTAAGGAAGGCGTCTAGACTAGGACTACCTATCTCCTCTTCTCCCTCAAAGATAAACTTTACATTACAGTTCATCAGTCCGTGTTTGACTAGATACTCAAAGGCTTTGACCTGTATCATGGCTTGTCCTTTGTCATCATCCGCACCACGAGCATAGAGTCGTCCATCACGGATGGATGGTTCCCATGGGTCAGAGTTCCACAGTTCCAATGGCTCTACGGGCATCACATCATAGTGCGAATAGACGAGTACGGTAGGGATCTCCTCGCCTTTAACCTCTAACCTTTCACCTTTCATCTCTACAGGCGAGTATTCCGCATATACGAATGGATGTCCCTCTGAAGGCATTATTTGGGCTTTTTGCGCACCTGCCTCTAGCAGGAGTTCGCACCAACGCTCGGCACAACGGAGCATATCCTGTTTGTGGGCGGGTTGGCAACTGACACTAGGAATACGAATCAAACTCGCCCACTCCTCCAAGAAGCGAGCACGGTTTTCTGCAATATATGAACGAATCATGTTATTATTGGAAGTATAAATGTTTTTCAAAAAAAATGCTGCACTGCTATTTACGCGAGAAAACTCCTAAAAAACAGGATTTGAGGAGTACCAACCCTTTGTAATCTAACCACCTCATCGCTACAACCCGAAGGCTGATCTCGGCGTAGAGTATTAGCACGCCATTGGAATAAGCACCTACCTCGTAATATAAAATTTGTTGAGTTTTCCGGTCTCTAAGCAGTGCAACAATATGTTTAAGATCGCTGGCGAAGCTCGCTGTCTACCTTTTACAATTTCCGTGCCAAAGTTTTAAAACCTCCAAGCCAATGTGGCTACAATGCGATGGGTATGGCTATCGACATAGCATGGAGGTGATTGTTCTTCAGAGGCATACTGATGAATTGTTTGCCAACCATATTGGTATGCCAATTGTGCTACTACCACATCGCTCCGATAACCAATACCTGCACTTGCGTATTGTGTAGCGGCTGTATAGCGGTAATCCATGTCTGTACGAATTTCGTTGTAACCTAACAACCACTTTGGGTCTTCTTTCATAAATGATGATTCATACACATAACCTGCATTGAGGAACAATCCACGTGTCACTTGTGCCTCTGCACCCATACGCAGCGTATGTATGTCATCCATTTCGCTGGAATGAGCATAATCGTATTGTACGGCTATCAGTCCAATTTTACCCAATTGTCCCGCTACGCTTACACTCGTGCGAAGAGGGGATGCTATATCGATGTCCATCACTCCGCTTTCAGGAGTCAAAACTTCATATTTCTGCCCAGCTATTGTGCTGTACATATCGCCTGTACTTTGTCTAGAAAGACTCAAGATAGTTGGTGTTTGCAGCGACGCACCTATACGCAATGCTTGGATTGGTCTATAGATCAAACCAAAACTTCCACTAACACCGACACCAGAGACATGGAACATCGATTTGAGTTCAGCAGAAGAAGAGTTTTGTTTGTTTTCCTCTCGCAGTGAAGTGTGTTTGGTATAATTGATCGTAGGGATATTCACTCCCAATCCAATATACCATTGGTTGCTGATATTACCTGCCCATGAAATGGTGTATTGGTCGGAAGTACCTGTTTCAGAGATAGATAGCGAACCATCTGTGAAATCTACCGCAGGCTTCCATCGATTTTTCCCATCAGGGTCTATCAAGTAAGCTTCGTATCCTAAAATACTGAGCCATCCAATTTCCACATTGTCCCATGGTTTGTTTACCAAAAACTCTTCTGAAACACCGCCTTCATCGTTGGTAATATTGCAAATCGTAGGCACCATACCCATACCTGCACCTTTCACGACTATATCGCGATTGAAGTTGGCTAGACGGTTAAGGGAGAACATAAAATTGTTGTACACCAATCCTCGTTGTTTTTGGGAGTTGCCCCATGCCCATATCGCCGATATTTGTGGCGCAGCAAAACGTGTCCGTTGATAGGTATCGTTGCTGCCAACTTGTTGGGTGTTGTCTATTGTCTCGTCAATCGAAACGCTGATTTCGCTGCGGCGGTACAATCCTAATCCAGCAGGGTTGACCATGGCTGCGGACGGATCGCCTCCGATAGCGGTCATTGCACCTCCCATACCTACATAACGAGCCGTACCTATCGTACTCCGATCGGCAAAACGCTGTACGTCTTGACTATAGGCGATTGGTGATAGGCTATAGGCTAGGAGTAATATGAGCAAAATCTTCTTCATCTCTCGATAATACGCATGCGTACCGTATCTGTTTGTTGGGTGGTATCTTCTAGGAAGATAAACTCGCGTATATTCCTATCATATACAGGCTCAGCAGACACGACCGTGTCTGCCTGTGGCCAGTAATAGGCATCATCCGTATAGGAGGGCGATTGGCAATTGGCGATAGGCAATTGACAAAAAGCGATGGATAGCAACAATATGAATACAATACGTTTCATTGCGTGTGAGGTTTTTGACAAATACTATCAAAACCTGTGCCAAAGCCATTAGTTGCGGAAACCAATGATCTCTCGTACTTCACGAATGGTCTTCTCAGCACTTGCGATGGCAGCTTCTGCACCTTCTTTGGCTACTTTGGTGAGGTATTCGTCATTGTTCTTGAAGTCAATGATACGCTCGCGGATAGGTGCACAGAAAGCGTTGATGTCGGCTGCTAGTTGCTTCTTCATATCGCCGTAGCGAATGGCCATGTTGTTGTATTGGTCGTTGAAGTAGTCGTAGGTGTCTGGTGTAGAAACGAGTTGCATGAGCGTAAAGAGATTCTCAATAGCCTCTGGTTTCTCTTGATTGAGCATGGTAGGTCCTGAGTCGGTGACAGCACGCATCACTTTCTTCTTGATGGTCGCCTCGTCATCGCAGAGGTAAATAGCATTGCCCTCGCTCTTGCCCATCTTGCCACTTCCGTCTAGTCCAGGCACTTTGACGGCCTTGTCGCTGAAGTGGAAGGATTGTGGTTCCTTGAAGTACTCAATATTATAGATACGATTGAAGCGACGAGCGAACAATCGTGCCATCTCCATGTTCTGCTCTTGGTCTTTGCCTACAGGCACTTTGTCAGCCTTGTGCACGAGGATGTCCGCCGCCATGAGGGCAGGGTAGGTGAGCAAACCTGCATTGACGTTGTCGGGTTGTTTGCGTGCTTTTTCCTTGAAGGATGTCACGCGCTCCAACTCGCCAAGATAAGCGTTCATATTGAGGTATAGATAGAGCTCCAATACTTGTTTGACATCGCTTTGCACATAGATAGGTGCTTTCTGTGGGTCAATGCCACATGCTAGGTATTCCGCCAAGATGGTTTTGACGGATGTGCGAAGGTTTTCTGGTGTTGGGTGGGTGGTGAGTGAGTGCCAGTCTGCAATGAAGAACATACAGTTATACTCCTCTTGCATCTTTACAAAACTCTTGACTGCACCAAAATAATTACCCAAGTGCAGATTACCTGTAGGACGAATACCGCTAATTACTTTTTCCATTATATTCTTGCCTTTAAACTTTAAACCTTAAACTTTAAACCCTAAACCCTACTTAATCGGCAAACTGCGATGAATACGTTGATCCAATGCGGTCAGGGTCTCGGTGTTGGATACGCCATGAATACCTTGCAGTTTGTTGCTCAAAAGGTCCATAAGGTGCATATCATCGCGTGCGTATAGTTTTATTAACATAGAGTAGGTACCTAATGTAAAGCGACTCTCCACCACCTCAGGTATCTTCTCCAACTCCTCGCTCACTTCGTTATACATACTACCTTTCTCCAAGGTCAAACCTACATATACACATAGATTATAACCCAATGCTTTTGGGTTAACGGTATAGCCAGAACCCGTGATAATACCATTGTCGAACATTTTCTGTACGCGTTGGTGTACGGCTGCACGACTAATACCTACTGCCTCTGCAACATCCTTAAAAGGTTTGCGAGCATTTTGTGTGATGATCTGCAAAATCTTGCGGTCAATCTCGTCAATTTTATCTGCAAATTCCATGTTTTTGTATGAGTATTATGTGATTTTAATGTTAATTATAGCATTTTGACTGCAAAATTAGTACTTTTTTTGCATATGTGCAAGTTTTTTTGTAATTTTGCAGTCAAAATATTATATTTTATGGACATTTTGGAATATATTGAGCAACATTCTTCTCCAGAAAGCGAAGCGTTGCGGCAAATCGTGCACACGACACATATAGAGATGATCAACCCCCGCATGATGTCTGGACACATACAGGGGCGTGTGTTGAGTATGTTCTCGCAGATGATTCGTCCTCAGCGTATATTGGAACTAGGTACTTTTACGGCTTATTCTACCTTGTGTCTTGCTGAGGGACTGGCTGATGATGGCACGCTCGTTACCCTAGAGCATAACGATGAGCTGGAGGATATGATTCTCCGCAATTTGGCACTTTCGCCTTTAGGCGAGAAGGTGCAACTCGTCATAGGCGATGCCATGGAGTGGCTTGCTGCTCAGTCTTCTGATTGGCTCTATGATCTAGTGTTTATCGATGCGGACAAACGCGAGTATAGTGCGTATCTCGATGCGGTTTTGCCTCTTGTTCGCCCAGGTGGATGGATATTGGCGGATAACACACTCTGGGACGGACATATCATTGAGGAGGCGTATGATAAGGATAAACAAACGCTCGCCTTGCGTGCGTTTAATGATAAAGTTGCGCAAGACGAGCGATTAGACAAGGTGATCCTTCCTCTCCGCGATGGATTGACGATTATTCGAAAGAAGTAAGCACTTCCCCCACCAGATAATTGCTGCCACCAATGAAGATGATATCTTCGGCGGTGGCTTCTTTTTGCGCCATAGCTACGGCTTCGTGTGCGTCCGCGATGGCTATCGCATGGCTTCTGCCCATCTTCTCCCAACGTGCGAGCAGTTCCTGTGCTGCCATTGCGCGTTGTGTCTTGGGTTGCGTGAAGTAATAGGTGGCTTCTTCGGGCAATAGTGCCAACACATCGTCTATGTCCTTGTCGTTCACCATGCCGAGTACAATGCGCAAAGTCCCTCTCGCCTCCTCGCCTCCTCGCCTCCTCGCCTAATTGCTTCGCTACATACTTGATGCCGTGGCTGTTGTGTCCTGTATCGCAGATGGTGAGTGGTTGGTGGGATAGTATCTCCCATCTGCCTCTCAGTCCTGTCAAGTTGCATACATTGGCAAAACCCTCTGCGATGGCTCTGCTGCTCACTTCTATATTGCATACATTGCGCAGGGCTTGTAGGGCAACAAAGGCGGTTTGTGTGTTCTTATCTTGATACTCTCCTTGAAGTTGGCATATAGGGGCTTCTTTTAGTCGGCGTTTGCGCATATATCCGCATTGGTCTGCCAGCCATATACGGCAGTTGGTTGTCTCCAATCCCTCTCCGAGGATCTCGCACGCACGCGCGCGCTCCATGAATATAGGGGTGGTCTCGGGGTGGCTCTCTCCAATAACGCAAGGCACATGCGGTTTCATGATGCCCGCTTTCTCTGCGGCTATCTGCGCAAGGGTGTTGCCTAGAAACTCTGTATGGTCAATGCCAATATTGGTGATTACACTCAGCAATGGGGTGAGGATATTGGTGCTATCCAATCGTCCGCCTAGTCCTACTTCTATTACGGCATAATCTACTTGCTGCTGAGCGAAATACCAGAAAGCAAGTGCCATGGTGGTTTCGAAGAATGATGGCTTCACTTCGTCCAAGAAAGCACGATTGTCAGCTACCCAGTTGACTACCGTCTCTTGAGGAATCATGTTGCCGTTGATGCGAATACGCTCCCGAAAATCCACCAAGTGTGGCGAGGTAAATAGTCCCACCTTGTATCCTTCTGCTTGTAGTGCTGCGGCGATGAGGTGGGAGGTAGAACCTTTGCCGTTGGTGCCCGCGATATGTATAGCACGGAGTTGGGTGTGCGGATTACCTAGGTGCGCCATGAGGGCGTAGGTATTGTCCAATCCTGGTTTGTATGCCGCCGCACCCACCTGATGAAACGCGGGCTGCGATGCATATAAATATTCAATAGTCTTCTTATATTCTGTCATATATCCTTTGCCTATAACCAATAGCCTATAACCTCTCGCCTATAGCCTCTCGCCTCTCGCCTATAACCTATAGCCTATAAAACTCCCTCCTACAGCCATTTTTTGTTTGATATTTGGATTGCCTTGGTAACTGATTTTGCTAGCGCCTGCGGCTTGTGCCCAGAGTTCGCGTACCACATGTATCTCTGCTTGACTTGCGCCTGCGCAGTTGATGTGCATGTTTTGTACAACCAGGTCTTCGGCATCCACTTTGCTTGCTCCTGCGATGGCTATTTCCACGTTCTCAGCACTACCTTCCAATTCTAGTTTGCTAGCGCCTTTGGCTTCTATCTGGAGATTCTTGACTGCCAGTTGGAGGTCTGCTTCGGCTGCACCGTTGAGGTCTAAGATCAACTTAGGTTGGGTGAGTGTTTGTCCATCAATGGTTTCTATTTTGCTAGCTCCGTAGATGCTAATTTTGCGTAGCTCAGGAGTAGCGATGGTAAAGTCGGCTACGGCTTCTCTAGGCAGATTACCAGGTATATCCAGATAGAGTACACTATCACGCACTTGAGCTTTGATATTGATCTTGTCCATCAAGAGTTGACCAAGATTGGTGCGTAGCATAGTCGATGCTTGCTCTGCGTGGCTCAAGTGCAGTTCGGCTGCACCCGTGAGGACAATGCTGTGATAGGCATCTAATTGGAGGGTAGAGGTGGTCACACCTTCATCGTTGATGTCTAGTTCGTCCCAAACCATGGTTTTCAATATCTCAGGTGCATTGTCATAGGAGTGGTATAGCTTGACGAGTGCACTACACCAGAATACGATAGATGCAATCCATAAGAGAATCGTGATCCACCAGAATCGGGGTTTAGGTCCGCGGCGTGTGCGCAGTTTGGTCACGATAGCATATACAATCATGATGATTGGTAGCACGACTATCGCTATCAGTGCCACCATGAGCAATGGAAAGAGTATAGCACCGCCATCTACCAGTACTTCTGCAAAAGCAGGGAAGATCGGCAACACGGCAGCCAGGCTGGTCGTTCCTGCCACAGCTACGCCAAAGAGGGAGAGTATGATGGCAAACAGAATCACCATACCGATGAATATCACAGGCAATGCCAATATGCCTAGGATGACGGTCACTAAGATGCCTACTATGCGTCCGCATCCTGTGTTTTGTGACTTGTCCACTTTGACTTTGGGACGACTATTCTCGCCAAACTCTGCGGGTGCTCCGATTTGTGTTTTAACATTCTCAACAATGGTGAGGTTCACAACCTGTATGTTCTTGGCAAAGAGCGCATTCTGAAATAGTTCAGCAATACGCGCTTCTATGTCAGCGATGATCTCTTGGCGGTCGTTCATAGGCAATCGCAATTCGATGTCCTGCATGTAGTCGCGCAAGGATTGGTAAGCGTCATAATCAATATGATACACCATTCCGTTAAGATTGATAGTACGAGTCTCTTTCATATGTCTTTTTGTTTGTTAGATAGGTTTTTATTTGACGTTTATGGTTGCCACTGCTTTCTGAATGCTTTTCCATTCGTCGTGCAGTTGGGCAAGTAGTTCTTGTCCCTGTTCGGTAAGTGCATAGTATTTGCGTGGTGGACCGCTAGTGGACTCTTGCCATCGGTAGGTAAGCAGTTCCTCATTTTTCATGCGTGTCAGGAGGGGATAGAGGGTGCCTTCTACCACCAGCAGGTTGGCTTGCTTGAGGGTATCTAGGATATCCGAAGCGTATGCCTCATCTCTGCTGATGATGCTTAGGATACAATACTCCAGCAGTCCTTTACGCATTTGACTCTTGATGTTGTTGATCATACTTGGTCGTAATTAGGGATAAAGAGTAGAAGAATGAGGTATAATAGCAATCCTGGGAAAGCTGCAGAAAAGAAACTCAGTACGATATACAATACGCGTACCACAGTTGGGTCAATGTTTAGATACTCGGCAATTCCGCCACATACTCCCGCCAAAATGCGGTTACTAGAACGATACAACTTTTTCATACTTTTGTTGATTTATAAAAATTATTTGTAAGATGCTTAATCATCAATTTTAAGGAAATTGCCTTTTAGATCAAAGATTAATTCAAGTCGATTGTTCAGTTCAATAGTCTGACGTGTGTAGTCTACTTGATATTCTACAATGAATTGGTCTGGATAATGTACGATCACATATTCCGCAATCATTTTTGGAATTATGCCTTGCGGAACGGGGGTAATTTGACAATCGATGGTTTGTAGCTCTCCTTGATAGTTAAATTCAATCTCTGTTCCAGTATTTAGGTTTACAGTGTAATCATAATGCATACCTTCTTTTTCCTTCTCGATATATGAGATGTCGGTAGTACTATAGTACTTTTTGATAAAGTTTTGTGCTAATATAGGTAATTGATTAAATTTTATCAATTGCTGAAGGTCTGCACATGCAATTAGTGAAATGACTAAGGCTGCTGCTAATGTTAAAATCTTTTTCATTGTTGTCTTTATTTATAAGGTTAATATTTTACTTGCTTCTTGGCAAAATCCGTGCCAAAAATATCGATTTTCGTTCACCCGCTCTGCTAAAACACTGCAAAGGTACTGCTTTTTCTAGTACTATGCAATACAAAGTACTAAATATTTGCAATTATTCTTGATTTTGTAAAGTCTATTTAGCAAAATAGCCATTAAAATGCCTCAAATCTTGCATATATGCCAATTTTTTCGTACTTTTGCACGTTTAATTTGCCTATAGCCTATAGCCTATAGCCAATAACCGAAGAGTATATGGAAAATTACATCGTATCAGCCCGTAAGTATCGTCCTACGACTTTTGAGTCGGTGGTAGGTCAGCAGGCTTTGACCCAGACTTTGCGCAATGCTATTCGCAGCAATCGCCTTGCGCATGCGTACCTGTTTTGTGGTCCACGTGGAGTGGGTAAGACCACTTGTGCGCGTATTTTTGCCAAGACCATCAACTGTCTCACACCTACTGCGGAGCACGAAGCGTGCAACCAATGTGAGTCTTGTACGGCGTTTAATGAGCAACGTTCGTATAATATCCACGAGTTGGATGCTGCATCCAATAACTCGGTGGATGATATCCGTTCGTTGATTGACCAAGTGCGTATTCCGCCTCAAATTGGTAAGTATAGCGTGTATATCATAGACGAGGTGCACATGTTGTCACAAGGTGCGTTCAATGCCTTGCTCAAGACATTGGAGGAGCCACCATCATATGCTATATTCATTCTAGCAACGACGGAGAAGCATAAGATTCTTCCTACTATCTTGAGCCGATGCCAGGTGTACGATTTCACTCGTATCACGGTAGCGGATACGATTCGTCACTTGCAGTATGTTGCTCAACAAGAGGGTATCACGGTAGGTGAACAGGCGCTCAATGTGGTTGCTCAAAAGGCAGATGGTGGTATGCGTGACGCCTTGAGTATTTTTGACCAATTGGTGGCGTTCTGTGGCAAGGAGATTAGTTATGAGCAAGCCATCGAGGTGCTCAATGTCTTAAATTCGGACTATTATTTCCGAATGGTCGATGCCGCTTTGCAAGCTGCCGTAGGAGATGCGTTATTGCTTCTCAACGAGGTCTTGCAGAAGGGCTTTGATGCAGGACATTTCATCACTGGTTTGGCGCAACACTTGCGAGATGTGCTGGTGAGCAAGGATGCGGCTACAGCCCAACTCCTAGAAACTTCCGATGCTATTCGTCAGCAGTACCAACAACAGGCTACTCGCTGCAATGCGCGTTGGATCTTCAATGCGCTAGATATAGTGAATACTTGCGATGTGCAGTTCCGTACGGCTAAAAACAAACGCTTGACGGTGGAGTTGGCATTGGTCAAACTCTGCCGTTTGGTGGAGGCTCCCGTAACCAATAACCAATCACCAATAGCCAATAGCCCATCGCCTCAATCGCCTTCTCGCCCTGTCACCTCATCGCCTCAATCACCTCAATCGCCTTCTCGCCCTGTCGCCTCATCGCCTCAATCGCCCAAACCCGCGCCACCGATGGCTATGCCTTCTTTGGGCAATTTAGGTACTCTGGGCGTGAAGAAAGAGAATACTGCGGCTGCACCTACTACAACAGCAGAGGCAGCGCCTGCTGCTCCCACTCGCAACAACCCTTTTACGGCTGACCAGCTCTTTGACGCGTGGGCTGGTCTTGTGCAACACTTCCCTGGTGAAGAGCGTCTGATTGCAATGTTGAATACCCTTGTGCCTGAGTTGGTAACTCCCGAGTTATGCCGTATAACGGTGGCTAATCCGTGGCAGAAGCAGGAGTTTGCTAAGTTTGGCAAGCGAGTGATGGATCTTGTGCGAGATGCCTTGAAGAATGATTTGCTCAAGTTGCAAGTAGAGGTAGGCGAATATAAAAAGACCACCCGAGCCTATACTGCCGCTGAGAAATACAAGGTCTTGGTGGACATGAATCCTCATCTCGCCGAACTCCGCACCCGCATGAACCTACAATTAGAATAGACCATATGAAACTCCTATCCATTCTTCTCTTTACCTTTGCGCTCCTTACGGACACGCATATCTCTACCTCCAATCCCAAACCGATGGAGGATCTTCAACGTTCGATTGCGGACATCAACCGTAATCCCGATATTGAGTTCGTAGTCGTAACGGGCGACCTGACCGAGTCAGGCGACCGTGCTTCTATCCAAGCTATCAAGGCTGCATTGGACCAACTCCGTGTGCCTTATTATGCGGCTTCGGGTAACCACGAGACGACATGGTCGGAGTCAGGTGTGATGGATTTTACTCGTGTGTTTGGTGATAGCCGATTTGCTTTCTCGCACGCGGGCGCGTATTTTATAGGGTTTAATTCGGGTCCTGTCATCCGTATGGCGGATGGTCACGTGGCGCCACAAGATATAGCATGGCTCAAGCATAATTTGGATAGTATCTCTCAACTCTCAAATAATCGTTCGAGCAAATGCGAGATAAGAACTCTCAACTCTCAACTCTCAACTACACCTATCTTTGTGTTTACTCACTATCCATTGCGCAATGGCGATGTGGATAACTGGTACGAGGTGACGGATGTACTCCGTGAACATAATGTGCAATGTGTGATGGGTGGTCACTATCACCGCAATTTGATTTTCGACTGCGATGGTATTACGGATGTGCTCAATCGCTCTAACCTCCGTGGCAATGACACAATCAATGGCTATTCCATCATCTCTGTTACCGATTCTATCCGCTTCTACGAGCGCACTCCCTCTCCATTAGGCGGAACGCCGTCCAATAGCGTAGCGTCCAATAGCCCAACGGGCGTCCTATATCCGATAACCCCATGGCTCACCCTCCCTTATGGCACGAAAACCTATGGTCCATCTGACCAAACCCTTCGTCCAGATTTCTCGGTTAATAAGCAATATCCTAAGGTTACTCGTGCTTGGCATAAGTCCCTCAAAGGTGGTTTGTATTCTACGCCAGTGACGGATGGTGAGAATCTATATATTGGTGACGATGTGGGTATGTTCTATTGCTTAGACCTTCATACGGGTGCTACCAAGTGGACTTTTGATACTGGTATGCGTATTGTGGGTTCGCCTGCGGTAGCAGATGGGGTAGTGGTCTTCGGTAGTGCTAACTACAATATCTATGGCTTAGATACCAAGACGGGCAAGCCACTCTGGACTTATACCACCAACCAAGCGGTCATGGGTGCTGCTACTATCCATGAGGGAGTAGCCTATATTGGTGGTGGCGATGGTCGTATGTTCGCTTTTGACCTCAAGACAGGCGCTCTCAAGTGGTCGTTCAACGAGTTGAAGAACTATGTCCTCACACGTCCGTTGGTGTATAACGACAAACTCTATTTCGGTGCTTGGGATACCTACCTCTATGCCCTTCATCTCAAGGATGGTTCTTTGGCATGGAAGTGGAGCAATGGCAAATCCAATCCTAAACTCTCTCCTGCGTCCGTATGGCCTGTGGCGGCGGATGGCAAGATCTTTATCACGGCTCCTGACCGCTATTTCACTTGCCTAGATGCTGAGACAGGCGCTGAGGTATGGCGCACCAAAGAGTATAAGGTACGTGAGACGGTCGGCTTGAGCGAAGATGGCAAGACGGTCTATTCCAAATGTATGTGGGATACGGTGGTAGCGATTAGTACCTCTAGCCTCTCACCTCATCGCCCCATCGCCTCATCGCCTTCAGGCGTAGAGGTCCTCTGGACCTCTCATGCGGGCTTTGGCTACGAGCATAATCCAGCTATGCCATTGGAGAAGGATGGTACACTATGGGTAAGTACCAAGAATGGCTTGTTATTGGGTATGGATGCAAAGACGGGTAAGGTGCTTTGGCGCCATAAGATAGGCAATTCCATTTTGAATACGCCATTGCCATTGTCTGCTAAGGAGTGTATTTTCACGAGTAGCGAAGGTACCATCACCCGCATTGTAGTCAATAAATAGATCGCACATTATGTCTTGTCTCCGCGTATTACTGGCATTGTTTTTCCCTCCATTGGCTGTTATTGACAAAGGTTGTGGTTCGGTATTGATTGTGTTGTTACTTACTTGTTGTGGTTGGGTGCCTGGTGTTATTGGTGCTTTGGTTATTTTGAATAAGAACGAATAGTAAACCTACACAACTAGTTGTTTATTAGATAAAAAAAAGTCGCTAGTCATCTGACCAGCGACTTTTTTTGTATCTATGCTCGCTTTATTGCACGATGACTTGTGCACGCTCTGTGCTGCCGTCACGCAAGGTCACATCCACGATATACACACCTGCGGTGCCCGCTGTATGGAGCGTGAGGCTGTTGGTCATGAGATGAGAGTTGAGAGGCGATTGGGCAATGAGGCGACCAGTGATGTCGTAGAGTGTTGCGCTCTTGATCAGGTCGGTGGATGATACCACAACATTGCCGCGGTCAGGCGCATACGCCCATACCTTATTACCCGTAGTTGAGAGGGTAGGTTGGGTGGTAGAGGTGGTTACACCATCTGACCCTTGGTAGGTATCAGGACCCTCGATATAGTAGCGTTGCTCGTGGTTCTCAGGCATCTCGATGGAGATGATCAAACCATTCATAATACGCACTTTTTGACCTGTCTTGTGATCTACAAAGTAGCAGGTGCGTGACCAGTTAGATGTGAAGTAGAATGCTAGTTGCATGTACTCGCTACGAGCATTATCTGCTGCTAGGATAGCCACTGGAATACTGCTGATACCTTGACGTACGTCTGCCATCATTGGCACTTGCTCGGCTACGGTGTACATATTGAGTGGTGATTTCACTTCGCTAATGTTCTCCACTCCCGTTGAGATAAAGAGTGCATCTTCGCCTACAAGGTAGTAGTCGTTGGCAATAGGGTTGGTCGCCACTACTGTACGTGCGTGTGCGTTCTTTGTTATAGCATAGATGGTAAGCATCTCTGTAGCTTGTGCATCTTCGTTCTCTGGGCGCTCTGACTCGTATGCAGCTATACGACGAGCAGTGATAGATTGGGTGCCGGTATTATCCTCATCTGCTTGTTCCGTCGGATTAACCATGTTGTTGAGTGTCAAGTGCGATGGTTTCAAGTTGATAGTCATAGATTCACTAGCTCCTGTGCTTTCCAATAAGACTGAAGTCATAGGTGGCAGATAGCGGTCTTCTATCATCGTGAGTTGAGTAGCAGAACGCCATGCGCTGTTGGCCATTCCTTGGAAATTACCAGTCCATGTACTAGTACTATTGTCTGGATCAACGAACAAAGCGTGCATATCGATATACGCCATGGTTGGGTTTCCGAATAGGAAATATTTGCTAGAAACCGCGTTGGTTAAAGTGATAACCATAGGAACATTTTCCCCGCCGTGAGGAGACTCATATGCCAATTTACCACGAACCTCAAGATTAGGGATGGATACGGGTTCTGGTGTTCCACTAACTGCGCCATCAACATAGTAACTATATTGTTCATCGGGTTTTGGTAGACGGATAGTGAGGTCCTCTTTGTCTTGCCAACCCAAACCATATAATTGGTAACCACTACCTGGAGTGAGGGCCTGTGCCAATGTGTTGGATTTGATAAACTCGGCACTAGCTGTATGATCTACTGCACTATTAGCGGTTACTGTTGATACCGTAGTGTTGTAGAATCCCTCCCAGAAGGCGTATGCTGCATCCGCATGGCGAATACCTTGGAAAGAATTTACTTCAAAAGGATTTGGTTCGTTGATGCGGTTATTTTCATCAGAAGTCCACCATCCCTCATGTGGGATAAACATATCACCTGATACCATTCCCTTGAGTGGAGCAGACATCATATGCCAAGAACCTGCTGTGATTTGCATATCCACAAATGCTCTATTGTATTCCAGGAGATGTTGGTTGTGGATACGAGTACCTGGTGCAAAATAGATACTATCGCATTGATGAGGGTCGTAACCTATCGTCAATTCATAGTGATTATGTTCATGCTCTGGAACGATGTATGGATATAGCAGTGAGTTGTCCAATTGAGGAATGATCACATTGGTCTCGGATATAGGCACGAAGCCCTCTACGAGCTCGCCATTGTCTATTATATAATCATCGTCATTGTCTACCCAACCTTTCCAGTTTTCGTTCTTACCCCAACCATTGAAGGAATTTCCTGTAGGTTGCCATACAAGGGTTTTAGGTACGATTTGCAGATTGAGGAATACATAACCATATTTGCAACCAGAGTTTGGCGAAGACCCTCCCGAAACGTCATCCAGTAACGTCAAACGAATGGTGTATTCGTTGCCAACTTCTAATGTTGGTTTTTCTTGATATGGTTTGCCTGATTCTAGGTCAAAATATACTAGGTCATCTAATTGTAATGTAATAGTATTTCCTTCCGCACCAGCAATTTTTGTATTACCTGATTGTGTAATTGGTATAGTAATCTCATTGCTTCCTTCTAGCACCTTCAATGTTGGTAGTTGCACATGTTGTTGAGGCGTTTTTTTTGCATATGTGATAGGTGCAATATTCATGTAGTGGTCGCCTCCTGCAATGGATACTGTTACGCGGTGTGGCTCGTTACAGTCTTTGAGCGTTATTTCTGTGGCTTTGCCCGCAACATCGACTATTGTTTTTGCTGTTTCGGCTATAGGAAAACACCAATAACGTACAGTGTCGCCGATTGTATTGCCTTTTTTGTCAAGTCGTGTACCAAGATAGAAGTGTACAGTGGTATCGCATAGTTGCAACCAACCGTTTTCGTAAAGATGCTTAACGATCTCGTAGTTTTCGTGAGATAGGAAGCGGTTTGGTTGGAGTTCTTCAAATGTCTTAGCCTTGTAATTAGGGTTGTAATCACGACTATTAGGGTCGTCTGTGGTATGGCGACGCATATCATACATGATAGCTGAAGTCACCTCGTCGTGGGTATAACCATACATTTTCTTGAAACCTGCAACAGCAGCTTGCAAACGGGCGTTGTATTTTTCCAAGTCTTCTTGATATCTTGTTTCTTCATCACCATAATCACTTCTTGATGGTGCTTTCTCTGATAGCACATCACCTTGAGGGTCGCCTATCAACCAATCGGAGAAGATAGGAGCTGGAATAGTTCTTGTCTGACCTCCTGCTCCATCGAGGGATAAGTGATTAACCACTGTAGAGGTGAGGAAATAGAGGTCATTAGGGCAGTTGTTTGTGGATTTAGTGTGGATGTACATTTCTTCTCCTCCGTTATTTGCTTCTCCGATCTCGGTATGTGAGATGGTCGCCTTGTCGGAATTGCGCAGTTTAAATACCGTTTGTTGGGTAGCGTGCAATGGAGTGGTCAAGTTACACTCAGCAGTAGGCAATTCCTCTGGCGTATATGCCATGCGCATCACGTACTTATGTTGGTCGAAGAGTTGTTGTAATGGAATGAGTTTTCTTTTCTCCTCGTCTTGTTCTTTATTTATCTCTTCCTGTGTCGTACTTTGAACGAGGTGGACCACATAAAGCAACCATTTAGTCACACCACTTTGTTTAGTGCGGATATAGGCTTTTCCGTGTTTTTGGTTATTCAACACCAAGTCATCCAAGAAAGCGGATACAGAGGTGTAAATAAGTAGGGTATCTGTTCGATTTTCGTTTTCTGTTAACAACTCATCATTATATACCTCTGGGTCAAATCCTTTTTCTGGTATATGCACTGAACCATATGGGTGGTCGTGATCGCCATGCTCAGAATCGTAGTCGTGGTAGTATGCGGCTTCGCCTGCAAGGTTGACAGGAGCGCCATCTGCTTTACCATCGCCATCTTCGTCATACGACTCATTGTAGATT
>JBGVEC010000032.1:0-4497 GCA_045119815.1 Paludibacteraceae bacterium
TGAAGAGAAGGTACACCTCAAATCAGGATATACCCTGATGCTTTATCAAAACAATCAATAACCTATTAAAACATTAAAGACATGAAAAAGATTTTTGTAATGCTTGCCCTCACGATGGGCGTTGTAAGTGCCAATGCACAATCGGTTGATTCAACCGCAGTAACTAACACAGTAGACGGCGATGTTACCCTCACTACGGACATCTATCCGCAGCAGGAGGATGGCGACATCTATCACGGTTTGACAAAGAAACTGACCTTTGACCGTATGATTCCGCCTTACGGCTTGGAGGTGACATACGACAAGACTACCCACATCATCTTCCCTGCAGCAGTACGCTATGTGGATCTTGGCTCGCCGAACCTTATTGCTGGCAAGGCCGATGGCTCGGAGAATGTGATTCGTGTGAAGGCTACAGTCAAGAACTTCCGCGATGAGACCAATATGTCGGTGATTACCGAGAGCGGCAGTTTCTACACATTCAATGTGAAATACTCCGATGAGCCTCTGCTCCTGAATATCGAGATGAAGGACTTTATTCACGATGGCAGTGAGGTAAACCGTCCCAACAATGCTCTTGACATCTATTTGCAGGAGCTTGGCAGTGAGTCGCCGAAGTTGGTACACCTTATCAGCAAGGCTATCCACAAGGACAACAAACGCCACATCAAGCACATCGGTAGCAAGGCGTTCGGCATCCAGTATCTGTTACGTGGACTCTACACACACAATGGTTTGCTCTACTTCCATACGCAGGTGAAGAACACATCGAATGTACCATACGAGGTGGACTTTGTGACCTTCAAGATTGTGGATAAGCAGGTAATGAAGCGTACAGCCATTCAGGAGCAAGTAATCTTCCCTCTGCGTGCATACGATTATGCCACAACCGTTGCAGGTAATAAGGATGAGCGTACCGTATTTGTCTTCGACAAGTTTACCATCCCTGCCGACAAGGTGCTTGTGGTGGAGATGCACGAGAAGAGCGGTGGCAGACACCAGACCTTTACCGTGGAGAGTGAGGACATCGTAAGAGCAAAGGTAATCAACGAACTTAAAGTGAAGTAACTATGAAGAAGTATCTGTTTCTACTTGTTGCAGTCGTATCGCTTGCCCTGTCATCAGGGCAGGCATACGCCCAGCGTTATCTCCCGAAGATGATGGGTGTGGAACTCAGAGGCGGCTTTGTGAATGGCTCTAAATCTCCACTCAACTACTACACGGGAATAGCGATGTCAGGATATACCAAGAAGGCAAACCGCTGGGTGGTGGGTGCAGAGTATCTGCTAAAGAACTACGACTATCGCAGCACATCCATTCCTCGTGCTCAGTTCACAGCCGAGGGCGGTTACTACCTGAAGTTCCTGTCCGATCCTACAAAGACCTTCTTCCTCTCTATCGGTGGCTCTGCTTTGGCAGGCTACGAAACGGTGAATTGGGGCGACAGACTACTACACGACGGCTCTACGCTGCTTGCCAAGGATGCTTTCATCTATGGCGGTGCCATTACCCTTGAATTGGAGAGTTATATAACAGACCGTATTGTCCTGCTTGCAAATGTGCGTGAGCGTGTCCTCTGGGGTGGCTCGCTCGGCAAGTTCAGCACCCAGTTCGGTTTAGGTGTCAAGTTTATTATCAATTAAAATTAAATGCGTTATGAAAAAGTTATTTTCCTATATGATGGCTTGCGGTGCCATGATGACCGCAGTATTGGGCTTCACATCTTGCGAGGATGACCTCGATGTTCAGCAAGCCTATCCTTTTACGGTTGAGACAATGCCCGTTCCCAAGCGATTAGTGCAGGGCGAGACAGCGGAGATACGCTGCGAGATTGTGCGTGAGGGGTATTTCTCCGATACACGCTACACAATCCGTTACTTCCAGCCCGATGGCGAGGGTACATTGAGAATGGATGACGGTATGGTGCTACTGCCGAATGACCGCTATCCGCTTGACAGAGATGTGTTCCGTCTGTACTACACTTCGGAGTGTGAGGATCAGCAGACGATAGATGTCTATTTCGAGGATAATCACGACCAGCTCTATCAGCTTACATTCACTTTCAATAACGAGGCGAAGGAGGAAGAGGATACCACTGAGGGTAACACGATTACTCCCATAGGAACTATCGTCTCTCCAATCAACATCAATCCTTAACCAACGGTGGCAGGCACTCGCTTGTCGGGTGTCAGCCACCATAACCAATCACTAAAAGAGAATCTATGAGAATAAAGTTGATGATTATATGTCTGACCTTGCTTTGCGGATATGCCAGGGCACAGACACGAGGCGGCGACTCTTCGCCACCACTACCAAAGGAGATTTCTGCGGAACTGTTCGACAAGGCGGTAGCACTTATCAAGGAGTTTGAGGGGTGGCACTCGGCGAAACACTATCCATACATCGGTTATGGTCATAAACTGCTTCCACACGAAAACCTGACAGCCGATATTACCGAGGAACAAGCGGATTCGTTACTCAGAGCCGACCTATTGGAGCGATACAAGTATTTCCGACAGTATGGGAAAGATGCTCTGCTACTAACGGTCTTGGCTTACAATGTCGGCCACAGCAGATTGTTAGGATATGGCAAACGCCCGAAGAGCAACCTTATCAAGAAAATTGAATCCGGTGACAGGGATATTTACGAGGAGTATATCTCGTACCGTTGCTACAAAGGCAAGCCAATACCCAGCATCGAACGCCGCAGAAAAATAGAGTTTCAATTGCTGTATATCCCGTAGCCGTTATTTAAAGAGCCTTCCCTTAAGCAATTGAGTGGAGGCTTTTGTTCTATTAATCTTAAACAAGAAATATCTATGACATCTATAAAAGTTAAATTTCGTCCTTCTACTATAGATGGTAAAGAAGGAACAATTTATTATCAAGTGATTAAGAAACGAGTGGTCCGTCAGATAAAGACGGACTACCGAATCTTTAATTCAGAATGGGATGACAAAAGTTGCAAACTGGTTTTTGAATGTCCTGATAGATATGATTATTTGCGTTCTATTGAAGAACGTGTAAAATTGGATGTGACATGTATTGAAAAACTTATATCACGATATGAATATACCAATCCTCTTTTTACATCGGATGACATAGTTCGGGGATTTCAAACAGAAGTAAGCGAACAGTCTTTTTTCAAGTTTATGCAGAAACAGATTGCACAATTGAAGTTGATGGGTAAATATAGAACATCAGAGACATATCATGCAACGTTGAATAGCTTTACGACATTTCGTAATGGTAAAGATTTGTTGTTTGCAGAATTTGATTCTGATTTAATGCTTATGTATGAATCATACTTGCATAATCGTGGTGTCACCAAAAATAGCAGTTCATTTTACATGCGTATTTTAAGAGCCGTCTATAACCGGGCTGTTGAAAAAGAACTAACAAAACAAAGTTATCCATTCAAGCATGTTTATACAGGCATTGATAAAACTATCAAGAGAGCAATTTCATTAAAAGCAATCAAGCAGATAAAGAACCTTGATCTGTCATTGCAGCCATCGTTGGACTTTGCTCGTGATATGTTCTTGTTTTCATTCTACACTCGTGGAATGTCTTTTATAGATATGGCATATCTCAAAAAGAAGGATGTCTCAAATGGAATCTTATCTTATCGACGACGCAAAACAGGACAACAATTATATGTAAAATGGGAAGAATGTATGCAGGATATTTTCCACAAATGGGAAAATCAAATGGAACTTTACCTATTGCCAATACTAAAAAGTTCAATTGGTAATGAAAGATGCTTATACAAACATACTTTGTATGCAGTGAACAAGAGTTTAAAGGAAGTTGCTAAAATGGTAAAGGTTACAGTTCCTTTAACTATGTATGTTGCACGTCATTCTTGGGCTAGTGCAGCAAGGAGTAAGAGAATTCCTTTATCTGTAATTAGTGAAGGAATGGGACATGATTCTGAAGCTACGACTCAAATATATTTAGCATCATTAGATTCTAATATTATAGATGATGCAAATTCAATCATACTCAAAGGACTATAATTGTTTAGCAAATTTTATCCTCTCTTAATAAGAGACACCCAAAAATGGATTTACCCCTGACTATTAGTGACATAATGAAATTGAAGAAGGATATTTGCTAAACAATTTTGAGCTCCTCAAATTTATACGCAAAATAAATTATCTGTTTTTAGGCTCTATTTGCAATATTTTGTGTACCTTTGCATTACGGCAAGGTGTCTCTTATTAAGAGATACCCAAAAAATGGATTATTTAAAAGTATAAAAATGCGTATGAATATGCCCTTCAAAACAATTAGAACTATGGTTGCAACCACTATGGTTTCAATCAGTTTAATTATGTCCGGTTGGTGAGTTTTTCAGATTTTATTTGTACCTTTGCCATGTCTTGTTACGATTTACGCTTGTTTTGATTTGCAACACTAAGATAAGTGAAAAATCTGACATGGCAAAATCCTGGGCAACTTTTTGTTGCTCAGGAACTTATAAATAAAGTTAAA
>JBGVEC010000033.1:0-26735 GCA_045119815.1 Paludibacteraceae bacterium
ATAAGGAATATCGTCCGCTGAATAAGTTTATGGCAGCGAATATGTTTACTGTGATTCCGATAAAACAGTTGGCTTTCTCCTTTGGTAACTCCATTATTTATGCCGAGCAGAATATTCAAGCGGCATATTTGATACCGATAGCCTTCTACAAATCTCTAGATCACTTGCTGACGAAAGGAATAGCATCGCAGAATCAGAACTCACAACTCTTTGGTTCGCTTTCTATTCGTCCGGTGGATCATTTGCATGTATATGCATCGGTATATGTGGACGAGTTTAAATTGTCTCGTCTTAAACCAACCAATGCAGAGCATAATCCTGTATCTTATTTGGTGGGATTCAATTGGTCGGGTTGGCCAGTGAAGGGATTAAGTCTAAAGGGCGAGTTTACTCGCACCAATGTGGCATGCTATACGCACTCCATAGATGCATTGACTTGGACAACGAATAGTTTTAATATGGGACATTATATGGGCGATAACGCGCAATCTATTTATGCGGAATTAGCGTATCGTCCGATACGTGGCATGTTGCTGAAGTTGTCCTATACCAATGATACGAAATATAATTCATATGCATATTTACGTGTTTATCGTGGGTCTGATGGGGTAATTCGTGACGGAGGAATAGCTGAGACTATCTCTCAAAAACCATTTGACCATTGTATCTATCGCAACGATGAAGTGCGACTCGATGGTTTCTACGAGGTGCATCCTAATATGTTTCTAACGATGAGTTTGGGATATAATCATGCGCGTGGTTATGATAATGAGAAGACGGATGCAATTGCTAGTGAGGATCTAGGTAATGCGCAGTATTATTTAGATAAGTATCTTCCACGTTTCTATCAGGGTAAGAATTTTACCGCAAGTATAGGATTTAGTTTTGGATTCTAATGAAATGTAGTGTTGTCATATTGAATTGGAATGGTGAAGCCATGCTTCGTCAGTATCTTCCGTCTGTATTGACACATACGCAATTGCCTGAGGTAGAGATTGTCGTTGCTGACAATGGTTCTACGGACGGTTCGTTGGAATACTTACAAACGCAGGATGTGCGTCTCATAGTGCTAGACCAAAACTATGGTTTTGCCGAAGGATATAACCGAGCTATAGCGCAAGTGGACTCTGAGTATGTGGTGCTGCTCAATTCGGATGTAGAAGTGACTCCTCATTGGTTGGACACGATGCTTGAGTATATGGACACACATCCTAATGTGATGGCAGCACAACCCAAAGTCTTGTCATGGAACTCTAAACAGGACTTTGAGGCGGGTAAGAGAGAGGCTATTAGCTTTGAACATGCTGGAGCGGCTGGAGGAATGATGGATATATTGGGATATCCCTATTGTCGTGGTCGTCTGATGACACATATCGAAGAGGATCGTGGGCAATATGATAAGGTGCAGCCTATTTTTTGGGCTACAGGTGCCTGTCTGCTTACGCGCACGCGTATATATAAGGAACTAGGAGGATTGGATGCCAAATTCTTTGCGCATCAAGAGGAGATTGATCTATGCTGGAGAATGCTCAATCATACTTCATCTGCCGAAAATCAACCAATATTGGTTGCTATCCCACAAGCCGTGGTATATCATCTAGGTGGTGGTACATTAGGATATGAGAATCCAAGAAAAACATTCCTAAATTTCCGAAACAACCTTCTAATGTTGTATAAGAATTTGCCTACTACTCATCGTTGGTGGATAATGTTGGTGCGTTTGGGAATGGACTATTTGGCAGCATTGCAAATGCTTTTGACTGGACAAAAGGAGAATGTAAAAGCGGTGGTGCGAGCTCGTTGCGCATATCACAAGATGAAAAAAGAATATCCATCAACTCACGATCATAAAATGAGAGGTTTTCAACTCTTGGCAAGAAGAAGTATTGTGTGGGATTTCTATATTAGAAAGAAAAGAGTTTAGTGTTTTGAGAGTGAAATGATGAAAGAAATAGTATTGGTAATAGCGGCTCTAGTGCTGGCAATGATGTTGCTTTGCGTGAGGATTATTCTCAAGAAAGATGGCAAGTTCAGTAGTCAACATATTTCGGAGAATAAACGAATGCGCGAGGATGGTATTCATTGTGCTACGTCTCAAGATAGAGCAGCTCGCAGAAATAAAACAACAAAGATTGATGTACGCCAAATGTAAAGATTATGAAGCAGATAGCAATATTAGGTAGTACAGGTAGTATAGGCACTCAGACCTTGGATGTGGTACGCCAGCATCCTGACGCATTTTCAGTATATGCATTGTCTGCACATCGTAGCATTGACATGCTTATCAAGCAAGCCTTGGAGTTTAATCCTGCAGTGGTGTGTATAGCAGATGAGACATACTATCGTCCGTTGTGTGAAGCATTGAGCGATTTACCTATTCGTGTATTGGCAGGTGAGAAAGCTTTGGCAGAGATGGTAACTATGCCCGCGATAGATGTAGTCGTGGCAGCGATGGTCGGATATGCTGGTTTGCGTCCAACTATTGAGGCCATCAAAGCTAAGAAAACCATCGCATTAGCAAACAAAGAAACCCTTGTGGTGGCAGGTGAGATCATCGACCGATTGGCCAAACGCTATAAAGTGGATATCCTACCCGTAGATAGCGAACACTCGGCTATCTTCCAAAGTCTTGTAGGTGAGGATATGACTAGTGTGGAGAAGTTGCTATTAACCGCTAGTGGTGGTCCTTTCCGTAACTTCACGCTAGAGCAGATGCAATATGTGACAGCGGCAGAGGCTTTGCGTCACCCTAATTGGGAGATGGGAGCGAAGATAACGATCGATTCGGCGAGCATGATGAACAAAGGATTTGAGGTTATTGAGGCGAGATGGTTATTCGATATACCAGTGGATAAGATACAGGTGTTAGTTCATCCTCAGTCGGTTGTGCACTCGGCTGTGCAGTTTGTGGACGGTAGCGTAAAAGCACAATTAGGCACACCTGATATGCGCATGCCAATCCAATATGCATTGACTTACCCCGAGCGTTGGATGAGCGATGTAGCACGATTGGACTTGTTCGCTACCCAAAGTTTGACCTTTGAAGAACCTGATCTCAAACGCTTCCCTAATTTGGCATTGGCCTATGAGGCGATGAACAAAGGCGGGAATATGCCTTGTGTGCTCAATGCAGCCAATGAGGTGGTTAATTTGGCTTTCCGTGAGGGTAAATGTGGGTTTATGCAGATGTCTCAGGTTATCGCTCAAACCATGGAGAAGACCATGTTTATCACTGAACCTACATATGAGGACTATGTGCAAACTGATAAAGAGGCCCGTAAGATAGCCTTGGAACTATTAAAACGTTAAAAACCTTTAGAACTTTTTTAACTATTAGATTATGCAGTGGTTACAATTGATATTAGCTCTTAGTATTCTCGTGGTGATTCACGAGTTGGGGCATTTTTGTTTTGCGCGCTTATTTAAGGTACGCGTAGAGAAATTTTATATGTTCTTCAATCCTAAAATTTCGATTGTCCGTGCCAAAAAGATCAATGGCAAATGGCAAGTGAAATTTTTTGCACCTAATGTGGAGACAACCATGGTTCCTGTATTGGATGCAATGGGCAATGAGAAGAAGGACGAGAAGGGTCGAGTAATTGAGCGTCCAATGACGGACGAGGAGTTGGCTTCTTTGCCTGAGGAAGATTGGCGTCGTTATCCTGATAATACGGAGTGGGGACTCGGTTGGGTGCCTTTCGGCGGCTATTGTGCTATTTCAGGTATGGTGGACGAGACCAAAGCGGCAACCGACTTGCCTTCTGAACCACAACCATGGGAGTTCCGATCTAAGAATGTGTGGCAACGTCTATGCATCATCATCGGTGGTATATTGGTGAACTTTGTAGCAGCACTTTTGATATTCGGTATGATGCTCTTTCATTGGGGTAAGGACGAATTGCCTCTGAGTCAGATCAATACTGGATTGTATTACTCTGATATTCTAGTTGGTGAAGGTTTTCAACAACAAGATAAGGTGTTGCAAATCAACGGAGTAGAACCTACTCAGTTGGGCGATATTGTAAATGCCATTATATTGCAAGGACAACGTGATGTGTTGGTTTTACGTGGTACAGATACCGTAGCATTGACCATGTCAGAGGATTTGGGTACTCGCTATTTGGCTTTGCAAAATGATTTTGATAGAGAACAACGCGAGAAAGAGCGTGCAGATAAGTCGTATGTCAAGAAGAGTTTTGTATTGCTATCTTACTATATGCCATTTGTAGTAGATTCGGTATTGCCAGGTGGTGCAGCCTCGTTTGCCGCTATGCAGAAGGGCGATAGTATCGTGGGTGTGAATGGCGTAGTGGGATTGTGTCAAGTACAGATAGCCAATGAGCTAGCTAAATATCCATGTGATAGTGTGACTTTGGATTTCTATCGTAATGGTGTCCCTATGCAAGCGAGACTTTTTATCGGAGATCAAGCTATGATTGGGGTTACAAGGGTGATGCCATGGGATTATTACAACATAGTGCATACTTCCTATACTTTCTGGAAGGCGATTCCTGCGGGTATAGCGTATGGTTGGGATTTGCTCGTGATGTATGTTAAGCAATTCCGCCTTGTGTTCACCAAGGAAGGTGCACAATCTATGGGTGGATTTGGTGCCATTAGTAATATGTTCCCTAATGTATGGGATTGGCAGGAGTTTTGGCATATGACTGCGTTCTTGAGCTTGATATTGGCATTTATGAACTTCTTGCCTATTCCAGCCTTGGACGGAGGTTATATTTTATTCCTCTTGTGGGAGATTATCACTCGCCGCAAACCAAGTGATAAGTTTCTAGAAGTGGCGAATACCATTGGTTTCTGGATTTTGCTCCTACTGATGATCTTCGCCAATGGTAATGATATCTTCAAAGCATTCTTTTAAGTTATGAATGAATATTTTGTACACGAGTCCTCTTATGTGGATGATAATTGCCTCATAGGCAAGGGAACCAAGATTTGGCATTTTTCGCATATTATGTCAGGTTGTCAGATAGGTGAGAACTGCAATATTGGTCAGAATGTAGTCGTGTCACCAGGTGTAGTTTTGGGTCGCAACTGCAAAGTGCAGAATAATGTATCTATCTATACTGGTGTGCGCTGTGGGGATGATGTGTTCCTTGGCCCAAGTATGGTGTTTACGAATGTCATCAATCCTCGTTCGGCTGTAGTCCGCAAAGATGAATATAAAGATACGATCATTCGTAGAGGTGCTTCCGTAGGCGCTAATGCTACGATCGTATGTGGCAATACCTTGGGCGAATATTGCTTGATTGGTGCTGGTTCGGTAGTGACTAAAGATGTACCCGCATATGCTTTGATGGTCGGCAATCCTGCTCGTAGGGTAGGATGGGTTTCTCGTCATGGAGAGAAACTCAAATTTGACAAAGAAGGCTTTGCTACTTGTCCATCGACGGGTGAGAAATATCAATTAATCAATGACTTATGTAAATTAGTATGATACAAAGAATTCAAACATTATACCTCCTTTTGGTGGTTGTATTAGGCACATTGTTGTGCGTGTTTTCACCAATACAGTTTCTTCTGCCTGAGGGCACAGAATATGTGAGCCTTCATGCGATGGACAAATGGCCTATGGCGGTAATGACGATGGCTGTTCCTGTGTTGGCATTGGTGACTATCTTCTTGTTTAAGCGTCGATTGTTGCAAGCACGTTTGAATATCATGAATGTGATTTTGTGCCTAGGATATTATGCTTTGTTGGCGTTGTACACTGCCTATGTGGTCAAGGGTTACGAGATGATAGGCGATGCTTCTATGGCAGGTGCTGATTGGTATCTCAATGTATGGGCAGGTATCCCATTGGTAAATGTGGTATTGCTGATGATGGCTACTCGTCGTATCTTGAAGGATGAGGCGCTGGTTCGTGCAGCTGATCGTTTGCGTTAAACCATATTTATGAAACAGACTCTATTAGGTAAAACACTCCCAGAACTTCAGCAAGTCGCCTTATCGGTTGGCTTGCAGAAGTTTGCTGGCAAACAATTGGCAGAATGGTTGTATGTTCGTCGTGCCAGTTCGTTTGAGCAGATGACCAATATCTCGCTCAAGGGACGTCAAGCGCTAGAGGAGCAATACACCATAGGACGTCATGAGCCTGTAGCGGAGGCTGTTTCTAAGGATGGAACCAAGAAGTATCTCTTTAGGTTATCAGGCGATGAGGTGAAGGGTGATGTTTTTATCGAATCTGTCTATATCCCTGATAATGACCGTGCTACCTTATGTGTTAGTACACAGGCTGGATGTAAGATGGGATGTAAGTTCTGCATGACAGGTACCTTAGGTTTTCATGGACAATTGCCTGCTAGCGAGATCTTAAATCAGATTTTTTCTATTCCTAATTCGGACCAACTGACCAATATCGTCTATATGGGCGAGGGCGAACCGATGGATAATATCGACCATGTACTTCGTTCTCTACAAGTGATGACAGAACCTTGGGGTTGCGCATGGTCTCCCAAGCGCATAACCGTTTCTACGGTGGGAGTCGTTCCTGGATTAGAGCGTTTCTTGAAAGAGAGTGAATGTCATTTGGCAGTATCCTTGCATAATCCTTTTGGTGCTGAAAGACAGGAGATTATGCCGATAGAGAAACGCTATCATTTGACGGACGTGGTGGCGATGTTGAAGCAATATGATTGGCAACATCAACGCCGAGTTAGCTTTGAGTATATCTGTTGGCACGGACAAAACGACACGATACGCCATGCCAAAGAACTGGTGCGTTTGTTAAAGGGATTGCCATGTAGAATGAACTTGATTCGTTTTCATGCAGGAGTGGATCAAGCATTTGCTAGTAGTGATGAAACGCAGATGGAATGGTTGCGTGATTATCTATCCGATCATGGTATCACCACGACTATTCGTCGCAGTCGCGGCGAAGATATTTTAGCAGCCTGCGGAATGTTGGTTAATGCGCTTAGCCAGAAATAAGGTAGGCTTGTCGCCTAGACGTGCCCCAATGATGGTGTGGGTGTCGTTCTCTTTGATTTTCAGTTTTTTACGTAGTTGCTCTGGAGTGAGCGGATAGTTGCGTGTGAGAATACTTGCATGGGTATTCTTGGCGTCTTTGATGTTGCTCTCTAGGATTTGCCACACACGACCTGGAAAATCTTCCACGAACTGTTGGGATAGGTATAGATGGGTGTTGGGTGCCATCTTGCATAAGCCATATCGTTGGGCGACCAACTTGAATGCACCTGCTTTGATGATAGCCGCATTGGGTTCGTAGATATACACTCCAGGAGCGGTGAGATGTTGGAGGGAAGTATCAAAGTGTTGGCAGGTAGCATTATGTTCTTCGTCTCTCGTGAACGAGAAAATGAAAGAGGAGTTTTCTGTATGATGTGTAGCAGGTAGGAGATTGGTTGCATATACTCTTCCTTCGGAGTTCGTTCGGAGTTCCTTCGGTATTCCCTCGGAGTGGTAACGGTTAGGACAGGATACAAGCAGCACCTCCTTAACTTCGTTTTTCACAGCCACTATATGTACATCCCATGTTCCTTGTAAGGAGTGAAGCGCTTGGGTGATGTCTAGCATGGGGCTCAGTTTGATGATGATGAACTGAGATTTATTACGAAGAGTAGGGAGTATCTCTACCACATTGGGTTCGCAGTCTTCCAAACGGAACACCTTGCCACCATGTTGATCTCTTCGAGCAGGATCGAGATATATGACATCGCAGGATGGCATGTCTTGTAGGTAGTGAATTGCGTTTGTATTGTGTATATGTACTTGAGGACGAGTCGTTTGGAAGTTATGTGCAACGATCTTACATAAGTCCTCGTTACGCTCCACATAGTGGACTTCACTCGCATGCTCGCTCATGAAATAGGTGTCCACACCATAGCCGCCAGTGAGGTCGGTGAGGATAAATGGAGTAGGGGGTAATAAGGATGATTTGTATCGTGCAGTAGCCTCGCTAGAGCATTGTTCGCATGATAGACGAACAGGATACCACCAATCCTGTATGGTGGCAAAGGTGGGGAGTTTGTCTTTCGTTCGTTGGTATCCATCTACTTGCTGGAGCATAAAACGAAACTGCTCATCAGTGAGATGAGCAAAGCGTTTGCGCTGTAGAGCAAGTTCGTCTGCGCTTAAAGTAATAGTATGTATATCAATTGTTTCCAAATCAACCTAAAATGCGTATATCCTTGATAAACTGTGCATTAATGGCTTGATTGAGTTTTTTGATTACGTCGTAACGACATTCAAAGAGTTGTTGTCTGAGTGCCGCAGAATGGATATGTACAAAGAGGGTACCATTCTTAATCTCTATCTCTCCCGTTAGGTTGGCAACCATGGGACCCATGATTTCAGGCCATTTCTGCACAACTTGTCTTTCGAGTAGAGACTTTTCTAGTTCGGTACCTTGTATAAATTGCGCAATGAGGTCTCCTACGGATTGTGCTTTGTGCTTTTTATTCATAATTAGCGCAAATCTAATCGTTGAACGGTGGTCAATGGAGTACCATAAGGAATACCATTGAGTTTGTATAAACTCTTGATTTTGATACCGTATTTTTGTGCTATATGCCAAGCATCTTCCCCTGGTTTGAAATAGTGGAAAGGTGTTTTTCTACTAGCTTTGTTTTTCTTGGGATAGATGTATATGATGTCTCCAGGTTGGAGTTCTCGTGTGTCAAGGGCATCGTTGTACTTGCGTAATGTGCGCTCGTACATATTGAGGAATACGGCTAAAGAAGCAAAACTCTCCCCTTCGTTCGCAACAATGTATCTAACTCCATTGATGCGTCCAGATTGGTGATTAGCAAATACTTCAATATGATCTTGAATGGCATGTGTCTCTTCAATCGATGTTTCGATCAATTTGTCTGTTTCGACTCCCTGCCAAGTAGTATCTTTCGCGCTCACTAAACCTGCCTGTTGCAGATTCTTATCTAGTGTAAGCGATTGTAGATTATATTGCTCTATGATACGAATCAGTTTGTCAGCATATTTAGGATCTGTCGCGTAACCACAAGCTTTCAATCCATGTGCCCATCCCTTGTAATCCGCTATAGGTAAGGCAAATAGACTCTCGTATCGTTTGCGTTGGAGGAAGAGCGAGTGATCCTCATACGAGTCTGCTGCTGAGGCGTATTGACGAAAACATTCGTTTTTGGTCTCATCATCATGGGTATAGGTTCGTCCCACCCAATCCGATGCACATTTGATGCCAAAGTGGTTATTGGCTTTGACTGCAAGTTCGGATTGTCCAGCACTAGATTCCAATAGTCCTTGTGCCATAGTGATAGCAGCCGGAATACGGTGTTTAATTTGTTGCTCTATTGCCATATCGCGATATTTGGCAATATAGGAAATATATTGTGGATTTTGGGTCTGTGCAAGTAGGTTGATGGCTACAACCAATCCACCGAGGATAAAAAAGAGTCTTTTCTTCATTTTTTTTGCAATTTGGGTGCAAAGATACTATTTTTTTTTTATATATGCAAATATATCTTCACTCGCTTGCGTAAGTCAAAAATAATTTGTACCTTTGCAGCATGAAAAGAGTTCTGGTATTTTTGCTCTATCTTTTGTCCATGACTTCCCTGTCATGGGCATGCACTTCGTTTATTATTAGCGGTAATGCTACTCCTACGGGTCGCCCTATGATGTTCAAGCATCGAGATACGGGGGAACTCAACAATCGTATCGCGCATTTTCAAGGACCTAAATATTCTTTTATAGGGCTTGTTAATTCCCCTAAGTTGGATGGTGAAGTTTGGGCGGGAATGAACGAAGCAGGTCTTTGTATCATGAATACAGCTTCTTATAACTTACGCGAGGATACCTTGGATTGTCCTATGGATCGCGAGGGGGAGATGATGTACCATGTGCTGGGCAATTGTGCGAACTTGTCTGACTTTGAGTCCTGGCTTGAGACCTATCCCCAACCATGGGGCGTGGAGGCTAATTTTGGTCTTATCGATGCCCAGGGTGGAGCAGCTTATTATGAAATGAATAACCACAGATGGATCAAATACGATGTTAATCAAGAACCTTCAGGCTATCGTGTGGTGACTAATTTTAGTTTTGCGGGTCGCTACGAGGATTATGCTGGGTATGAGCGCTATCTCACGGCTAGTGCGATTATGAAGGAGGCTTTTTCTGCTACTCATCAGATGACGGCTATAGAGGCACTTGATCATTTCTCTCGTCAATATCGCCATGAACTGCTCAACCTGAATTACACCTCTGATAATGCGCTACAATATGTTGTGGATCAGGATTTTATTCCTCGTCGATTGACTTCAGCTGTGGTGGTTTTTGAAGGGGTTGCCCAGCAGCAAGATCCACGCCATACATTGATGTGGACCGTCTTGGGGTATCCGGCTTGTGCGGTGGCTATTCCACTTGTGTTACATCCTGATTATCTGCCTCCATACATGCTTGCTAGGGATCCACACGCCACTGCTGGTCAAGGTCTGCATAGCGAGATGTGCGATTTGGCTATGGCAATAAAACAGCAATGGGTCTTCCCCTTGCATATAAGTAATGGTCATAAATATATTGCCCTGCAGAATGTTCTTTGTGACCAAGCTCATGCTCCATCTCTCTTGTCATGTGTACATGGAGTGGAGCAGAAGATCCTATCGTCTTTTGAACCAATGTATGCAGCCTGGTGCCGTAGAGATATCTCAGATATGGACTTTTACCAACAATACCAACAATGCGTTTCTTTATGGTTTGAACAATACAAAGAAACCTTTGCCAACTATATCCCATAAACCATGCAAGTACTATACGAGGATAATCATATCATAGCGGTTAGCAAGACCTGTCATGAGATTGTACAGGGCGATAAAACGGGGGATATACCGCTCTCGGATATGGTCAAGGCCTATATCAAGGAGAAATACAACAAACCAGGAGAGGTTTTTTTAGGGGTTACACATCGTTTGGATAGACCTACGACTGGAGTGGTGCTGTTTGCTCGAACAAGCAAAGCCCTGACTAGACTCAATGAGATGTTCAAGTCCCATGAGTTGATCAAGAAAACCTATTGGGCCATTGTTCCAACGAACCACCAGTTGCCTTCTGCCTCTCGCTTGGAGAACTACTTATGGCGCAACGAGAAACAGAACAAGTCCTTTGTTGTTAAACCTGGTACCAAGGATGCCAAACGCGCCGTGTTGAGTTATCAAACTATAGCCATTGGTGAGCGATACTCATTGCTTGAGATCAACCTTGAGACAGGTCGCCATCATCAAATACGCTGCCAGTTGGCTGCCATAGGATATCCTATTAAAGGCGATTTGAAGTATGGTGCCAAACGCAGTAATCCTGATGGAGGAATATCCTTGCATGCTCGTAAAATTGAGTTTATCCATCCTGTGAGCAAGGAGCCTATTTCCATTACAGCTCCTGTGCCAGAGGATACCTTATGGAGATCATTAGAACAAGAAATACAATTATAATCAATCCTATATGTTAATTACATTGATTGCAGGAGCGCGTCCCAACTTTATGAAGATCGCGCCGCTCATCAAAGCTATCCAGAAAGCATCTGCCGAAGGACATAACATCCACTACCGACTCGTCCATACCGGTCAACACTATGACAAGAATATGTCCGACACATTCTTCGAGGAACTCGGCATACCTATGCCTCATGTTAATCTTGGTTGCGGCGGGGGCACGCAGGCAGAACAGACGGCCAATATCATGGTAGCCTTTGAACAAGACCTGATGCAGCACCCAACTGATCTGGTGCTTGTGGTAGGCGATGTTACTAGCACCATGGCTTGCTCCATTGTGGCTAAAAAACTCAATACCAAGGTCTGTCATGTGGAAGCAGGTATCCGCAGTTGGGATTTGACTATGCCCGAGGAGATCAACCGTATGGTCACCGATGCCCTAGCAGACTATATGTTCACTACCTCTGAGATTGCCAATAAGAACCTCCTGCTGGCAGGAGCCTCTTTGGAAAATAGCGCCAATCTAATCAATCTAGATGGACTAGACGCACTAGGTAATCTAGCCAAACGCCAATTGCCTGAAGAGCAGTATGCATTCAAAAGAACGCCACAACGTGTATGGTATGTCGGTAATGTGATGATTGATACCCTTCTAGCTAATCGTAGCCGTTTCCGCAAACCAGAAGTGTATGACGCCCTAGGACTAGAGGATAAACAATACATTATGATGACCATGCACCGCCCAGCTAATGTGGATGAGCAAGAGCACCTCAAAGCTCTTATGGAGCAGATCATTACCAATGTCCATGGTTTGCCAATCATTTTCCCTATCCACCCACGTACAGCCAAACTCTTCTACAACCTCTGGGGCGATGAGCAACAACTCTCCCAACTCTTCCCTAATCTGCATATTGTAGATCCTATGGGCTACCTTGAGTTTAACTACTTAGTGGAACGTGCCAAAGCCGTGGTGACGGACTCCGGTGGCATCACCGAGGAGACTACTGTTATGGGGGTACCATGTATCACCTTACGTGATAATACCGAGCGCCCAGAGACATGTACTGTTGGTACTAATATGCTCATTGGCACCCAACCTCAAGCCATCAAACCCGCCTTGGATAAGCTCTTTGCAGACGAGTGGAAACAAGGCGCTATACCTGCCCTCTGGGATGGTCATACCGCTGAACGTATCGTTGAGATTTTGCTGAGTTTGTAAGCTTTTACGAACAAAAAAGCATAATTTACCCCCAAAAAACAAGGCGTTGAAGCTAAACTTCAACGCCTTTGTTATATGCTTGATTATCAATAGCGAATCACTTGCTCAATATTTCTACTAACTCCTCTTCGCTAGCATTGCGAGCCACAATCACACCATTGCGGTCAATGAGTAGGGTAGTAGGGATGGCAGAGATGCCGTAGATGTCACAAGGATTGTATGGAGCCTCGTGTGTATCGTGTAGTTGAATCCATGGCATTTGCTCCTCCTCGAGTGCTTGGTGCCATTTCTCGATCTCACGATCACAACTGATACCTACTATTTGTAATTTACCACTTGGGTTGTAGGTTGTATAGACCTCTTTAAGTACAGGAATCAATCGGCGGCAAGGACCACACCATGATGCCCAAAAATCAACCAATACATAGTCGGCAGTACCTACCACTTCGCTCAGTTTTACAGGGGTACTATCTTGCTTGAGAGCTACGATGTCAGTGTATATTTGTCCAGGGGCGGTACGCAATTCGGCTTGATATTTTTCAAACACTTTTTTCATTCCTTCTGTCTCCCAACGCTCTGGTGCCACCTTAGCAAATACTTCTTCTTTTTGCTCTGGTGTGAGCATATAGTAGAGGTCAATGATGATAGAATCGGTTTCTACTTGGGTCAAATTCTCCATCAAGAGTGCATAAGATTCTTGCACATAGTTATCTATGAGTGAATCTACAATCTCTCTAGATGCTGCAGTCTCCATTTGAGCAATGGTGGACTCGGTGAGTGTTTTGTACTGAGCCAAAGGACTCTTGGTACATGCTGCTAGACTTACCAATACTAACAGCGAAATGATGATCTTTTTCATATTCTTATTTTTTTTATTCCCACGGATAGCACGGATATGCATCTATCTCAATCCGTGAATAATCCGTGAAATCTGTGGGAGAAAGGTCACTTACTCAGCGTTTGTTAATGGACTTGCTTGGGTGTATACACGGGCAGCCAATTCTTGGTCGAGTTGATACAAACCATAACCGTTATCACCAATCAGGCGCAATTTGTGTACGAGGTCGGTAGCGTTCTCTTCTTCTTCTACTTGCTCATCCACAAACCAATTGAGGCGACTTTGCAAAGCAAAATCCTTCTCCTCTACGGCCAAAGCCATCAGGTTATTGATCAAGGATGTCACTTTACCCTCGTGTGCCAATGTGTGCTCAAAGGTAGCAAGAGGCGATGCCCACTCGGTATCCACTGCAGCAATTGGCTCTAGCAATACACGACCACCACGACTTTGCAGATAGTTAAACAAAATCATAGCATGATCTTGCTCCTCTTTAAACTGAACAGCATACCAGTTTGCCATACCAGGAAGACCGGCATCTTGGCAGTATGCTGACATACTTAGATACAAATACGCCGACCATAATTCGGCATTGATTTGGGCATTAATAGCCGCTTGGAGTTTTTCTGAAATCATAATATCTATTTTTTTTAAAATTATTCTACCTCTATTCGCACAAAAACTATGCCACAATCTATGGGCAATTCGTTTGCGTTGGGATGGCCTTATCTTCGCCCTCTTGAGTGAGGATAAAGCATGCGCTTTGAGTGATCTTAATATCCTCCGATTGATTAGGATGACCTGTCCAACTTTTACCATTCTTGAAGATGATATTCAAGGACTTCTCATCGGTACTATACACATACCAGTCGCCTTGACGATTGGCACGGAACTCGCCGTTCTTGCTGTTGTCCTTTGCGTTCCAGATATATACATAAATATCATCGCTCCAAGCCGCAGGCACTTGTGCCTTGACTACGAGCATTTGTTTTTCTACAAACGTGATACTGTCCACCTGTGCCAATTGATACTCCACTGCTTTGCCGTTTTGCCATACCAGCATAGTCCAAGTCTCATCTACGCTTGGGGTAGTATCCTCGTTGGTGTCGTTGTTATTGTTATTGTTATTGTTATTGTTATTGTTATTGTCGTCGTTGTTATCTCCTCCCCATTGCTGATTGAGCCACTCTGCATTCTTTCTCAATCGCTCGTTGACTTGGTTGATGCGCTTAGTCAAATCGGCATTGCCATTATAATCAGGCCAGCGTTGTGCATCTACAGCCGCCGCCGTCTTGAGCAAGCTGAGTTGATCGGCAGTGAAAGTGAAGATATCGTTGAAGCGATTGGCATAAAAATCCTTCCAAACGGTTTTGACATATTGCTTAAAAGCAGGGAACTTGCAGATCTCAGGGATCCAGTGGTTGTGCCATACATCACCTTGGAAGAAATACTGCGACTTGTCTCGATAGAATGCGCTACCAAAATCCCAAACCGGACCAAACTTCCACTTCTCTGTGTCGCCCATATCCTTGTACAAATAGCAACTGCCGTGGAATGACTCATAGTTGTCCATAATCTCCTGTACGATATAGAATCTTGCCAGGGCATCCATATCCAGATGTTGCCATAGTTCATCGGAGTTCTTGTCGCCATAGATGAGGTTATCCAGGAGTTGGATCTGTTGAGTGAGGTAGGTCTCTTGCTCAGAAGATAGTACCTCAGGGCTCTTGTAGGTTACCCACATCGTGGTTTTTCCGCCCTCTTTGATAGTGATATGTGGATCCTCATCGTAGTTGTCAATCTCCACGAGCCATCCGCCTGTGATCTTCTGTGCATCTGTCTCCTCGTCCGCTTGTTCCACGATATTCACGCGGTCTTGGTCCACACGGATATGTTCGGTCAAAAAGTACAAACCGATATAATCGCCATTCATCACCACCTCTAGCGGTCTAGCATCTGGAGTCCATGCTATACCTAGCATCTTGCTGAGCTCAAAACCAGCGGCATTGCGCATATAGCCCTTTTTGTCTTTGGCGTCATCGGCATGTGCTAGCAGATTGAAGTGCTTGCTTTTAACCATACCCAGCAAGGGTTGCTTGTCGGTCAGTTTGAGGCGGTAAGGCTTCTTGTTAAAACCCGTCCAAGAATAGTTGCCACGACCTTTGATCTCCATGGTCAACGGCGCAGCAGCGCTACCAATATTGTCGTAACCAGCTATACCCTTGGCATCGAGGTAATAGCTTGCATTGAGATAGTAGTCCTTGCTCGTGACAGGAGTGTTGTTCTCCGTGGTGATATATAGCACAGGCAATGTGCCCGAAGGATTTACAGCGTATACTATGCCTGTAAGGCAGCATAACCAAATAGTCAAAAATGTTTGTTTCATCTTCTAAGCGCTTATTTCGGCACAAAAGTAATAAAAAAAAAGCGAATATCCAAACGGATTACCCATACGCGTTGATTATTTTGCTAAAATATGCTTTGAATAGAAAAAAAACTACGCATTTGCGCGCGAGCGCTTGCGTAATTCAAAAAAAAGTTGTACCTTTGTCGGTTGTATTGTGTATATGCTCCTCAACAAAATGCAAGAAGTGATTGATTACATTATCCAGTTTTTGCTCTATGGCAACGAGCAAGGTGCTAAGTTAATAGGCTATACTGCTGACGAGAGTCTGTGGGCTAACTACCGCGTAGTAGTAGTCCCTAATGGTCATATGGGGCAGCAAATCGTACTACCTACCGAGGACGATCTAGCACTACGTATTGAGAAACATGGCAATACCCATGTGGTCCATACCGATGTGATATATAATGCCTTCTTCTATATCTCCCGAGCAGAAGAGCTGCTAGTGAGCGATCGCGATGAGCATGGACGATTCCTAGCCCAGCACTCTATGCTAGGCAAGAAAAATCGCCTTATGATCCCGCTCATCGATGAGTACTCGCGTGCGCTGATCAAGCTCCTAGACCTACCGTTGCCCGAACCTGGTTTTAGCCACATCTACCTCACGCACGATGTGGATTCAATCGCCTACTACCGTCACCTGCGTGGCGCCATTGGGGGCATACTTCGGGGCAGAGCCAAACAGGTGCTTGCTGCTCGTCGCGATATACACAACGATCCTGCATACACCTTCTCCTGGCTTGTGTCGCAAGACAAAAAGGTGGATTATGCACAGTCTATTTACTTTATCAAAGATACGCCAGGCAAAGGGAAAGACTATCCACAATACGATCTGCAAGGAGCAGATTTTGCAGAACTGAAGCGTCTGCTAGAGAGCAGTGGCGCACAACTAGGATGGCACTCGAGTTGCTATTCCATCACCTCATCACCTCATCACCTTATTGCCTCATCGCCCGATAGCCTCACGCTCCATCGTAGCCACTACCTTTGTTGCTCGATTGAGAAGATGCAGCAGTTGGTGGATATGGGCGTGAAGCACGACTTTACGATGATGTTTGCCGATCAAGTAGGTTTTCGTTTGCAAACCACTCGTGCTGTGCGCTGGATCAATCCGATGACCTGGCAACTGACCGAACTGACCCTACACCCTATGGTCGCAATGGATTGTACGCTGAGCCATGCCCACTATATGGGGTTGAACGAAGATGAGGCTTACTTTGAGTGCCAGCGATTGCTGGAGAAAGTGCACCAGAACGCAGGCGAAGTGGTGCTGCTATGGCATAACACAATTATCAATCATCAGACCTATCACAAGTCACTATACCCTAAGGTGTTGGACTTGTTGAACGCTTAGACATCCAAACAGATCTAGTTGAATTTTTGGATAATATTTGATAATTTTGGGAGTAAACTAAAGAATGAATATCATAACCATCATAGGAGCTCGTCCACAATTTGTAAAAGCGGCCATAGTCAGTCACTATATCCGCCAACACAATGCCCATTCCTCTATCCACATAGAGGAGTGTATTCTGCATACCGGACAGCATTACGACTATATCATGAGTCAAGTGTTTTTTGAGCAGATGGATATCCCTGCTCCTAGTTGGCACTTGGGGTGTACGGGCAGCGTAGAGCAGATGCGCGACGCCATTATACCCATTATCCAAGGACAAGCAGATTACATCATGGTTTATGGCGATACCAATAGCACGTTGGCGGGGGCTCTGGCTGCCGAGGCTTGTCAGATACCACTGATACACGTTGAGGCGGGCTTGCGCAGTTATAACACCGTGATGGCGGAAGAGTATAATCGTATAGAGACTGATCGCAGAGCCAAATACCTCTTCTGTCCCACCAAAGTGGCTGTGGCCAACTTGGAGAAAGAGGGTCTTACACGGGGAGTGTATCATGTAGGCGATGTGATGTATGATGCGACCCTGTACTTTGCGCTTAAAGCCGAAGAACAATCGACCATACTATCGGATTTGGGACTAACTACACAATCCTACTATCTTGCAACGGTGCATCGTGCAGAAACAACGGATCATCCTGAGCAATTACAGAGCGTCTTGCAGGCGCTAGTACAGATGGATACCCCTGTGATTCTACCCCTGCATCCTCGTACCAAGAAGATGATAGACCAATCCAAGGTCCTTACCGAACTGCTCCACCAACCATCCAACCTGCGCATCATAGACTCGGTGAGTTATCTTGATATGCTCATGCTAGAGAAACATGCGGCCTTGGTTTTGACCGACTCGGGCGGAGTGCAAAAAGAGGCTTACTTCCACCGTACACCTTGTATCACGATGCGCAACGAAACAGAGTGGGTAGAAACATTAGAGACAGGATGGAATCGTCTCGTGGGTACCAATACCCAACGGATACTTCAGGCCGTCAAAACGACTGCAGTACCACTAACGGAAATCACAGAATATGGAACAGGTCATGCTGCCCAAACGATCATAAACATCTTATGTCAAAACGAATACTAATACTGTGCGAAGCAATTGCTCCACCTGCCTATAGCCCACGCGTACTGACCTTGGCCCAATACCTACAGGACCATGGTTGGCAATGCACGATACTCACCGAGGAATGCGAGCAGCAGCCTTTTGACACAACTATTTGTACGATAAACCAAATGCCTGCCTACCACCACCTCTTGGCGGACAAACTCTGCTATGGCAAGGACAAAGCCCTCTACCGCTATGCCGTGCAGCACCTCGATATGCAGCAATACGACCTAATTTTCTGCTCAAGCTACTACTATTTTCCACTATTGGCGGCGCAGAAATTGGCTAAACGCTACCACTTGCCTTTGGTGGTGGATCTGCGCGACATAGCCGAACAATGGGGCAAAGAGTCGTACTTCACTCGCAGATTAACTCCTTGGAAAGGACTGGATTATTGTATAGGCAAACTCTACGAGTGCAAGCAATTACGCATGCGCAATCGCGTGCTCAACTATGCACACGCCGTGACCAGCGTTTCGCCATGGCACCAGCAATTGCTCTCACAGTACAATGACCATACTCATCTGATTTACAACGGATACGATGAGCAGATGTTCCTGCCTAAAGATGTACAAAACCAACACTTCCAAATCACCTATTTGGGCAAACTCTATTCTACCTCTCTGCGAGATCCTCGCTTGCTCTTTGCTGCCATCTACGAGCTACTAACCGAAGGGCTGATTGCCCAAGATGACTTACGACTACTATTCCATGTGGACAAGGCAGCCAAGGACCAATTACACGCCCTCGCCCAGGAGTATCACATCAGCCATGTGGTGGATGTACAAGGGTATATCCCTCGCACACAAATCGTAGAGGTGATGCACCTCTCCTCCATTCTGCTGGTACTGACCACAACCTCTACTCCTGAGGGAACACACGGCATTATGGGAACCAAGTTCTTTGAGAATATTGGCGTGGAGAAACCCGTTTTATGTGTCCGCTCCGACGAAGAATGTCTGGCACAAGTCATCACCGAAACCCAAGCCGGACTCGCAGCCACCGAGGTGGAGCAGGTCAAGGCCTTTGTGATGGAAAAATACCACGAGTGGCAACAGAATGGCTTCACCCGTCACCGTGCCCTACACAAAGAACGCTTTACCCGCCAGCACCAAGCCCAGCAGTTTGTAGAAATCTTTGAGAACTGCTTAGGGGGGCGAAAGTTGAAGATTAAAAACCCCTTTGAATTTTTAGGGAATTTTGGATAATTTTTGGAGACAACCAAATGAAACCAATAAGCATCATAGTACCTATCTTCAATGCCGGGCCATACCTGGCCAAGTGCATCGAGTCGATCCTCCATCAGCCATATACTGCTCTGCAGATCATTTTGGTCAACGATGGTTCGACGGACGATAGTCTGTCTATTGCTCAACAATATGCAGCCCTGGATGACCGTATCGAAGTGTATACCCAGACCAATCAAGGACAATCGGCGGCCCGCAATTTGGGACTCCAATACGCCACCGGCGAGTGGATCTCTTTTGTAGATGCTGACGACTATATCGATCCCGATTTCTATACCTATCTTACCCAGGAGATAGGCCAACTAGATTGCGTACAGATCGGTTATAGACGCGTCACTGATCAAGGAAAAGTGCTCCTACAAAAACTGCCCAAGCATTTCCACCAGTTCACCTCGCCATGTATGCGACTCTACCGCCGTGACTTGTTTACTCGACACCAACTCACTTTCCCCTCTGGCATGATCTACGAGGATGTGGTTTTCTCCCTGGATTTCTGGGCCTGCAAACCTACTTACAAGATGCTGCCATATATGGGGTACAACTATCTTGCCAACACGCATTCTACCACCGCCATACGCAATCTTGTGGCCAAAGAGGTGCTGTTTGCTACCCTGCGTGAGAAGAAACAATATGCTCCTAATCTCCGACACAAACTACTCATCCTATATACCATTATACGACTCAAATTCCACTTCAAGCGTTATGACTAACCAACAACTGCTACAACTCCTCCACTCGGAAGTTATTCCCGCTATTGGCTGTACCGAACCCATAGCGGTAGCACTATGCGTGGCGCGTGCCAAGGAAAAACTCGGAGCAGAACCCGATTCTATCAAGGTTTACCTCTCCAAAAATGTCTATAAGAATGCACTTGCCGTAGGTATTCCTAATACCGGCATGACCGGTCTCCCTATTGCCATTGCCCTGGGCGCCACAGTGGGACGCTCGGAGTATATGCTTGAAGTCCTACGAGATGCTACCCCTCAGGCTGTTGCCTATGCCAAGGACTATATGCAACGCGTCCCAGCGGATATACAAATCAACTACGATGCACCTAGCATGCTCTATATCCATGCCCAAGTGGCATGTGGCAATCAAACCGCCCAAGCTACCATCCAAGACGAGCATACCCATTTTGTGGATGAAGCTAACCCTACCGCTTCATCCCTCGCTCCATTGCAGAGCGATACACCTGCTCCTGTGCTCACACTCAAACGCGTCTATGACTTTGCTACACAAGTGGATATCGATCAGGTGAACTTCCTGCTAGAGGGTGCCGAGATGAACAAACAGGCCGCTGAGACCTCTTTTGCCAACGAGTATGGCCACAAACTAGGACGATTGCTGCACAGCAGCACACTAAAACAAACCCCACAACTCCAACAGTTGTTTGGCGATACAATATTTACCAAGATAGTTAGTTACACCTGCGGAGCCTGCGACGCACGTATGTCCGGAGCCATGGTGCCTGTGATGAGTAACTCCGGTTCGGGCAACCAAGGCATCTCTTGTTCCGTACCAGTATACCTGTACGCCAAGGAGAACAACTGCAACCGCGAGCAGACCCTCCGTGCATTGGCACTCAGCAACCTTACCGTCATCTATATCAAGCAATCCCTCGGACGCCTATCTGCCCTCTGCGGTTGCGTAGTAGCGGCTACCGGTTCGGCAGCAGGTATCACCTACCTCATGGGAGGTAACTACCTAGAGATTACCTATGCCATCAAAAATATGATCGCCAATATATCGGGTATGATTTGCGACGGAGCTAAACCCGGTTGCGCCCTCAAAGTGACCAGCGGCGTTTCTACTGCCATATTCAGCGCCTACCTCGCTATGCAACACTCCTTTGCTGACTCCACCGAAGGCATCGTAGAGGACGATATCGATCGCACCATACGCAATCTCACACGCATCGGACACGATGGTATGCAAGTCACCGATGACCTCATTTTAGACATAATGACACACAAACAATAATATGAACAAGTTCAAACATATCCAAGCATATAGATTAGGACCACTATTACCTATTATTGATATCCTTATCATGTTTCCTGTTCTGGCATCCATAAAGCGCAAATCGGCCCAATCGCTTGACTTGCAGTATCATGGTGATCGCAAACTCATCGAACAGGACATCAAACATGGTGCTTTCTTTATGACCAACCACCGCGATATATGTATGGATTCGGCATGGTTGACCTATCTGCTGTTCTTGCGCTATGGTATCCACCCCTATATTGGTATCGGCAACAACCTCTTTGGCAAATGGTGGATCGAACACCTCGTTCGCTCACTGCGTGCTTTCGTGGTTATACGCAATGGCGGTTTTCGTGATCAAGTCGAAAATGCCAAACTCCTCTCCGACTATATCCACCACCTGCGCCAACGACGCAAATCCATCTGGCTGGCACAACGCGAAGGACGTGCCAAGGATGGCAACGATCTCACCCAACCCGGCGTGCTCAAGATGCTAACCATCGATTCCGAAAACTTCTTCGAGAGCATCAAACAACTCAATATATGCCCTGTCTCTATATCCTATGAATACGACCCTTGCGACTACCTCAAGGCACGAGAGATGCAACTCAAACGAGACAAACCCAACTGGAAAAAATCCCGCAAGGATGACCTCGTCTCCATGTCGGTGGGCATTCAAGGATACAAAGGCAAGATTGTCTATCGCCTAACTCCATCCATTAACCACGACCTAGACAAGGCACTAGCACTCAATCCTGCATTGCTCCAACTCTCACGCAACGAACAGATACAGTTCGTGTGCAACCTCATCGATCGCCATATCCACGCTGCTTACGAGATATACGAACGTGGCGAGCAGTTTGATCGTTACATAGAAGGACAACTCGCAAAAATCAACCTCTCCAACAAAGACGAGAACTTCCTGCGCGAGAAACTCTACGAGATGTACAACAACCAGGTCAAAAACTACGAGAAAACCCAACTAGTATAACTAGACCTACTAGCCCAACTAGCAAATAATTCAACGAATATATGATTACTATCGAACAACTCAAAGAACTACAACAACGTGCCGACAAACTCAAGCAATACCTAGCTATTGATGAGAAGCGCATCCAACTAGAGGAGGAAGAACTCCGCACCCAAGACCCAGGATTCTGGGAGGATGCCAAAGCGGCCGAAGTGCAAATGCGCAAAGTGAAAGGCATCAAAGCATGGATTGAGGGCTACGAAGGTGTGCGCTCCGCTGCCGAAGAACTGCAACTCGCTTTTGAATACTTCAAAGAGGAACTTGTAACAGAAGAAGAAGTTGATACTGCATTTACGCAAGCATTCAGAGAGGTAGAAGCCCTCGAAATGAAGAACATGCTTTCTCACGAAGAGGACCAAATGCCTGCTGTGCTAAAAATCGTTTCAGGTGCAGGCGGCACCGAGGCACAAGATTGGGCAGAACAACTCATGCGCCTCTATCAACGCTACTGCGAGAAGCAAGATTACAAAGTGACCATCGCCAACCTGCAAGAAGGCGATGAAGCTGGCATTAAGACAGTTACCTTCAATATCGAAGGCGATATGGCATACGGCTACCTCAAATCCGAAAACGGCGTACACCGTCTCGTTCGCGTGAGTCCATACAACGCGCAAGGCAAACGTATGACCTCGTTCGCATCGGTGTTTGTGGTGCCACTCATTGACGACACTATCGATATTCACGTGGATTCCGCAGGTATATCATGGGATACCTTCCGCTCCTCTGGTGCGGGTGGTCAGAACGTCAACAAAGTTGAGTCTGGCGTGCGCTTGCACTATAAGTTTATCAACCCCCTGACCAACCAACCTGACGAGATCGTTATCGAGAATACCGAGACCCGTGACCAACCTAAGAACCGCGAGAACGCCCTTCGCCACTTGCGTAGCCAACTCTATGAGTTGGAACTCGAGAAACGCCGCCAGGCACAAGCCAAAGTAGAGGCAGGCAAAAAGAAAATCGAGTGGGGTAGTCAGATCCGTTCGTATGTCTTCGATGACCGTCGTGTCAAAGACCATCGTACCAACTATCAGACCAGCAATGTCAATGCGGTCATGGATGGTGACATCGATGACTTCATCAAGGCCTACCTCATGGAATTCCCAGATTAATGAGCAATTCCAAAAATTATAAAAAAATTACCCCAAAATTTCCCAATATTTCAATAGAATTATGGTTCATTTAACCGACGAAAATGATATAGCTATCTACGATATTATTGGCGCAGCAATGGAAGTACATGCTGAGTTGAAAAGTGGTCTTTTAGAGGCTGTATACGCAGAAGCTCTGATTATAGAGTTGGAGAATCGAGCGATAGAATTTGAATCAGAAGTTAATTTGCCAATATACTACAAAGGAACATTAATGCAAAAAAAATATCGTATGGATATAGTGTGTAAAGATGTCGTTGTAGAGTTAAAAGCTGTTGATGATATTTTACCTGAGCATCGTTTACAGTTGTTTAATTACATGAGATTAACTAGAAAACCTTTTGGACTATTAATTAATTTTGGAGAATCAAGTTTGCATTTTGAAAAATATTATTTTAACCAGGATACGAATGAGGTAATCTTTTATAAGACTTACAAAGATAGACAAGGAGATAAGAATTTTCTATAATTTTGGGAGTAAACCCCATCCGTGCTATCCTTGGGCGTTAGAATAATTTTTGAATAATTTTCTATAATATTCTATAATTTTTGGAGCGATATTCTATAATTTTGGGACTAAAACAAACGTAACCGCCAAAATAAAATATTTACCAATTTATAATTTGTATGTAAAAATAATTTTTGATAATTTTCTATAATATTCTATAATTTTTGGAGCGAACCCCATCCGTGCTATCCTTGGGAGGTTTTATAAAATAATTTTTGATAATTTTCTATAATATTCTATAATTTTTGGAGCGATTTTTTATAATTTTGGGAGTAAAACACATCCTGCTAATTTTAGTAACCACTTATAATATGAAAAAGATTCTCTTCACCGCCATCCTGTCTGCATTTGCACTCAGCGGCATGGCACAAACTGACACCCCAGTTGCTACCGATAGCATCGAGGGCTTTCAGTTCACTACCGTGGATAGCGTCGCTATCACACCAGTCAAAAACCAAAACCGTAGTGGAACATGCTGGAGCTATTCCACCATCGGATTCCTCGAAAGCGAACTCCTACGCATGGGCAAAGGTGAGTGGGATCTCAGCGAGATGTTTGTCGTACACCATACCATGTTAGATCGTGCCGAATACGTGGTTAGAATGTACGGAACAGCCCAATTCGCACCTGGCGGTTCTGCCTATGATGTGATCTACTGTCTCAAGAATTATGGTCTTGTGCCTCAATTGGTTATGCCTGGTATCAAGTACGGTAGTAGCCCTGCAGATACCCTCCCTGTTCATACCGAACTCGACGCGGTCGCAGGTGGCGTGGTCAATGCCGTTACCAATAGCGGTTTGAAGAAGCTCACACCCGTGTGGAAACAAGCCCTTTCTGCTATCTATGACACCTATCTGGGTGCTTGCCCAGAGACCTTCACTTACGAGGGCAAGGAGTACACACCTAAGACGTTTGCGCAGATGTTGGGCCTCAATGCGGACGATTATGTGAGCATCACCAGCTATACCCACCATCCCTATTACACCACCTTTGCTTTAGAGGTGCCCGACAACTGGCGCATGGATCAGATGTACAACGTGCCTATGGAAGAGATGATGGCTATCATCGACAACGCACTCGCCAAAGGCTACACCCTAGCATGGGGCGCCGATGTGAGCGAGATCTGCTTCACCCGCAAGGGACTCGGTGTCGTGCCTAACGAAGAGGAAGCAGCAGACCTCACAGGTAGCGATATGGCTCGTTGGTTGGGCTTGTCAGCTACCGATAAACGCGAAGAACTGACCAAGAAACCTCTACCAGAGAAAACCATTACCCAAGAGATGCGCCAAGCTGCCTACGATAGCTGGGAAAACACCGACGACCACGGTATGCAGATTTTCGGTACGGCCAAAGACCAAAACGGCAAACGCTACTACATGGTTAAGAACTCTTGGGGTACACAAAAAAGCGAATACAAAGGTATTTGGTATGTTTCTGAGGCATATATGCAATACAAAACCAACGACGTACTTGTTCACAAAGATGCTATCCCAACCGCTATTCGCAAGAAATTAGGTATCAAGTAAACATATAGTATATGTTATACAACATAAATCGCACAGTGCATTTGCATATGTGCGATTTTTGTTATATCTTTGCACCATAAAATTTAACCTCAATAAAATATTAACTACTAATTGTTAATTATTCATTATCATGAAGCGACTCCTTTTAGGCGACGAAGCCATTGCGCAAGGCGCTATTGATGCAGGATTGAGCGGCGTGTATGCTTATCCTGGTACACCATCTACTGAGATCACCGAATACATTCAACACGCTCAACACTCAACTATCTTCTGCCAATGGGCGACCAACGAGAAGACGGCCATGGAGGCGGCCCTCGGTATGTCTTATATGGGTAAGCGTGCCCTCGTGTGTATGAAACACGTGGGTATGAACGTATGCGCCGATGCCTTCATGAATGCTGCTATCACAGGCGTGAACGGCGGACTCGTAGTCCTTGCTGCCGATGACCCATCCATGCATTCTTCCCAAAACGAACAAGACTCACGTTTCTATGCCAAGTTCGCCATGATCCCATGCCTCGAACCTAGCAACCAACAAGAGGCTTACGACATGATGCACTATGCGTTCGACCTCTCCGAGGCACTCAAGACACCTATACTTATGCGCGTTACTACCCGCATGGCGCACTCGCGCGCGGTGGTCGAACTCATTGACACCCCTCGCGAGCAAAATACTATCGCGGCTCCAGAGAATGTACAACACTTTATTCTCCTGCCTGCTTATGCGCGCAAGAACTACGCCGAACTCGTTGAGGCACAGGATGATTTCCTGACCACCAGCGAGCAGTCGCACTTCAATTCTTATACCCGAGGTACCAACCCTAAAAAAGCTATTCTCACCACAGGTATTGCATACAACTATCTCATGGAGTCTGTAT
>JBGVEC010000034.1:0-1842 GCA_045119815.1 Paludibacteraceae bacterium
GGAGTTCTCCCACGGCGTCTAGAATCTCAGCAAAGCTGATATTTTGGTTAGAGGTTAAAGGCGAAAGGTTAAAGGCGGGGGTGTTCCACCAAAATCGCACCGCAAAGGTATTACCAGTCTGCTCTCCCTTCTCTGCAAAAAGGGTCACCTCTTGTCCTGAAGACAAAGTGGTCGTTAGGTTCAATGCACCTGATTTCCACTTCTTGGCGTTACCAATCATGCACTTCCATGTACAGCCGTCTGTTGCTCCTAATGCCAATTGATAGTCATGAGGAGAGAGAGGCTCTAGACAGAAAATCTCAATGCGTGCACCTCTAGTAACTTCGTTGTTCAGAGGTGTAGAAGGTTTAGTCGCACCTTGTGCTTGTTCAGAGGTCACTCCTGAACTCCTAAACTCCTGAACAGTATTTTTGTAAAACTCCAATCGCGCTTGTATTACGCGTGTGTTATTATAAATAAGGAGAGAGTTGGTAGGCAAGTATTCACCCACACGAGCGAACATATCCTCCGACACTTGTCCATCTCGATAGACTAGCAGTTTGCTCGTATCACGCTTAGCCAATGGATACTTAGCAATACGCTCATCTGGAAGAGGATAATTATAATCTTCTATAAGGATTTCTTCCATGTCTTTCTATCGCCTTTGAACAATTCATACTTATTAAACAAGCAGTCTAAGTCGCCATTCACTAAGTGTATCTTCTTAGCAGGGCGCAACCCAATACACTTCAACGCTTCCTCGTTGCTAGAGATAACCCATGCGGTTGCACCACTAAACTGATGTTTGAGGGCAGTACCCATATCTTGGTACAAACGCAACACATTCTTATCTTGAGACAAACGCTCACCATATGGCGGATTGATCATCACCAATGCACCTTCTGTGTTGGTATCTGCTAAACGCAGTTCTTCTACACGAATTTGCTTGACCTCTATATCACGCTGTAAACTAGCAGATTGTATATTCTTTGTGGCTGCTTGCACCGCATAGAACCCCGCATCTGATCCGTAAATCTTATGCTTGAACTCGCGTTCGCGGCTATCGTCATTATATACCTCATCCCATAGATCCGCATCAAAATCCGCCCATTTCTCAAAAGCAAACCCCTGGCGATATACACCTGGTGCAATATTGCGAGCTATCAAAGCCGCCTCAATAAGCAGCGTTCCTGAACCACACATAGGGTCATAGAAATCGCTTTGCCCATTCCAACCCGCTAGAAGCAACATACCTGCTGCTAGTGCCTCATTAATAGGCGCTTGGGTATTAGCCACACGATAACCACGTTTGTGCAGACTCTCGCCTGAACTATCCAAAGACAAGGTCACACGATCTCCTGCGATATGCACATTAAGATATAAGTCAGCACCCTCTAATTTGACACTTGGTCGCTGATTCTCACGCTCCATCCAATAGTCCACAATAGCATCCTTTACGCGATAAGTGACAAATTGTGAATGTCGAAAATAATCCGAATAAACTGTTGCATCTATCTGAAAAGTAGTCTTGACAGTCATATATTGCGACCAATCAAGCGCCTTCACTTGTTCGTATATATCATCCGCCTTCTGTGCCTTGAAGGAAAGAATAGGCACCAACACACGAGAAGCTGTACGCAAACACATATTAGCTGTATAAAGCATACGTTTGTCACCCGTAAAGGAAACAGCACGACGCTCCACTTGTACGTTATTGGCTCCTAACTGCACCAGTTCTGTTGCTAGCACCTGCTCAAGACCCTTGAACGTCTTGGCCAACATCTCAAATTCTTTATTCTTCATTCTCTTATACTAAACTATCTACTTACTCGGATATACAAGAATATACCTATACCTAAAAAC
>JBGVEC010000035.1:0-26012 GCA_045119815.1 Paludibacteraceae bacterium
GTCATACGACTCATTGTAGATTTGGTAGAACATATATCCATCGCTACCTGCGGTGATATTGTTGTAGTCAAGGCGCAAAACGGCAGCAGCTGTAGTTTCACCGCCTTCTACGGTACGGCATGCCATCTCGCCTTGGTAAGCCGCGATAGGAAGTTGTGAGACGAAGAGTGTAATATCATCCACCATAAAGTCGTTACCCTGGTTGGTGGTAGCAAAGTTGTAGATAGATACGCGCGTAGAATCGTAGCTACTAGCCGATTGGATAGGGAAAACGATTTGTTGCCAACCAGAACCTTTCAATAGCTCACCTACGAAATAAACACCTGCATCGTGCCATTCTTGTTCATCCTTGTTCTTACCTTGGATATTACAGCGGAAGATTGGGTTACCTTCGCCAGACCATCCGCTAGGAGCAGGGTTACAGAACCATGCAGAGCAGTACATCGTTTGTCCAGAACATATTTTGGCTTTGGCACTAATGCTTGCTACCAATCCAGGTTCCATGGTTCCGTCCACGTAGAGCGATTTACCTGTTCCGCCATGTGCAGAAGCTCTTGCCCAATCTGTGTCCACCGATTCTAGGATGGTGTACTCGCCGTAGAATGGGAACGCACCTTGGCTAGCGCCACGTTTGTATCCTCCGTTTGTGTTAAGTGGGGCAACGTTATACACATATCCGTAGGACGCTTGCTCCCAAGGTAAGTGAGAGGTGGTATTATTAAAGTTGATTTCAGCCAGATTCTTGTATTGAGTATTGATACGCTGTGGGGTGATGATGGTCTTGTTGGTAGGACCTTGACGCTCAATATCCACGAACTCTACCTCAAAGCGAGCAATAAGATACTCTGGATGTTCGTTAGTGGCAGGCATGACAAGTGTATACACCTTGGGCGCATCGTATGTATATTCCTCGCTGCGTACAATCAGGTAGTCCATCTCGGCCGTGTATATCGCATTGTTGTTATTTTCTTGTCGGGTATATTCTCGTGTTCCTCGCTCGTCCGTCACATACCATTTGAGCATATTGCCTTGGCGGTTGTCAATGCGATGGATGTTCTCACTATTGTCTTTGTAGAAATAGCATAATTCAGCCTCATGCGAGCGCACCTTGCTATGGCGGTATTCGGTGGAAAGGAGAATCTGCTTACCAGCAGGTGCTTGGTATTTGTAGTTCTCCAGATACACGCCTCTTTCACTTCGTGCCGCCAATGTGTCAGCCATCTCGCTGGCAGGGCGGAGATGGAAGAGTTGGCGATAGGAGAGGGTAGGCTCGGTAATATCAGTAATTTGTCCATTTTGTGTGGTGATTGTATAATCTGTATATGCACTGACATCGCAGGCCATGGTGTGGTTTGCCGTCTGGGGATTATTTTCATCGTAATTCCACCCTCTGAGGATAGGCATAGGGTTATATGGATTTCCCTCATCTAGGATACCGCCGATAGCGGCATCTGTGCCATTCCAAGAGTTTCCATCCTTGTCGATATTGATGGCATATAGTCCATAGGAAACACCTTCGGTAGAAGTCGTTGCGTCACTTTGAGGTGTATTGATTGCAGAGAATGGGCTGCCATTTGCAGCACGAGGTGATAGCACCCAAGATGTAGATGCGTATTCGCTACCGAGAGCGTAGTTGTAGTAAGGGTCTCCGTTGGTATCATAATCATACCAGCGCATATAGCCCGAGAAGCCAGATTCGGGGAGGCGGAGTTCGATCTCCTGGTTAGGCAAATAGTAGATGGTGCGCTCTGCAGTGTGGACTTTTTGTTGGTCTGTTGAAGAATCCCAATATTCCTTTTCATTTTGGCTAGCACTTTCTCCTGCTTGGGTATAGAATTGGATACCACCTGTTTTTCCGCGTTGGTGAAGTGGAATCTTGAAGCTTGCTGTGTGAGGGTGAAAATCAGAAACATTTTCCAAAGTAACCACGAGGGTATCTGAACGCTTGCTATATGCATCAGCGTTATTGGCAGCGGCTGTGACAACGATACGATTATTCGTGTTAAATTCTTCTTCGTTCAATGTTAACCAATGTGTTTGTCCCTGTTTGGCGTTGAGGAATTGATAGCTTTTTTTCCAAGTGTGTTGCTCAAATCTATCGTTAAAATCCTTCAAAGGAATGGTGACAGTATCGTATGTGTATGTTGTTACTACGGCTTGGTTATCCACGTTGTAGATCACGCTGCCGTGTTGGTGGGTGAGGATTACATCAAACTCCTTCGTTTCTTGGCCGATAGAGAATGTATATGTCACAGGGTTGATAGAGAAACTCAGCGGAGGCAATTCTTCGCCATGGTATGCTTTGCGCACTACGCGCATCTCGGCTTTTTGTGTCGTGCCACCTCCGTAGGTGTATTCTACGACTACATTGTCCGCATAGTCGATCCAACGCTCCAAAGTACCCAATTTATCTTTCAATCCCATAGGGCTTGGACCCACAGGGGTGATAGTGAATTGCCATTTTTTATCTTGCTCGTTATAGGTATATTCGCTCCTACTCAATACATCGCGACCATGTGTCTCTGGACAATTTACATAGTTATTTTTATCCAGTTTGGAAACCGAACTGCTCTTACTTACGCTGTCGCTCTGCCAGTAGATGTTTGTTATTAGGATTTGACTTGCATCTATGTTGCCTGTGCTGCGGCGGAGCAATGCTTCGTCTTCGCGTGGTACGCATTGGTAGTACGACTCGGTAGTAGCTTCAATCTCAAAAGATACGGGACGTGCTTGCGCTGCAGCTGCATCTTCGTCTGCGGCATAGGTAAACTCAATCTTGGAAGGTGAGAAGTGTCCTGTAGGTTTGCCTGCACCTTTTTGTTCCCATTTCTCAATGTATATGCTGTTGTTTGTCCAGCTGTGTGAGGTGAAGTATGGTCCACTACCGCCCCATTCGCTATCAATATACATAGAAATGGTAGTCCACCATGGCTGATAATACAAGGAGAAATACAAATGACCATACATATACTGGTTGGCAACACTACCTTGGTTGTTGAACGAAAAAGTGGTTGGCTCTTGTGCAAGAATCAATTGAGAGTTACTAGGGTCTGTAAATTTAATATATAGATATTGCCTAGTAGTCAAATCTTGGAGGGTATAGTTGCCATTTTGATCTACACCTAATACCCACAAACAATCATCTGTAGGATATGATTGGGTTAAAATACCATTACGACTGGCTTCTAGATAATAACGAACACCATTGGCCAGAAAACTGATAGACACCACATCTTCATTATTGAGATATTGTGCCTGCATGCCAGCAAACGAAAATATAGCGGATAAAATGATTAGAAGTCGTTTCATAGTGTATGAGAAGTTTTGTGGTTACGGAATAGTTTAACAACGATATATGCAGCAGCCATCACCAAGAGTGGCAATAGCATATCACCTGCAGGCACCGTAGCATCACCTACGGCAGGACCGCCAGGATTCTCACCGCGGCTGCGGCGTGGTCCATTTGCTTGTTCAGTGTAAAGAGTTTGGGCAGCCTCGTTAGGATTATAGGCTTTGTAAGTATGCCCAGGGGAATAAGTGACCGTTTGGATAACTTCATTCTGAATCGAACTAAAGGAAGCGGTCTTAGTAGTGGACAATGAACTCCAACCTCCTGTAGATGGCGATGCAGAAACTGCTCCGGTAGTACCGAAGGAGTGCATGCTTGCCGTGCTAGAGATGGAGTGTATTGGTTTCGTCATCTTTAATTAATTTTTATCTTCAAATTCAAACAGACATTCGCTAAAGCGAAAAATACGTACAAAGTTACAAAGAATTTGTAGCATATGCAAACTGGGGGGGGTAAAAAATATAAAATATTTTTATTTTGTTAAATGAAGTTTGCAAAAAAAGCACTTCTTTACAGGACGGACTATGCGTGATAAATCGGCAAACCTACGAAGTGATAACGGAGTGGTAACGGTGAAATTAGTTCGGTATGAACTATTGGAAAAGATAGTAAAGGTTGCTAAATAACTAACGAATAACTAACGAATAACTAACGAATCTCTAACGATTATTGGGGAGTGTGGGGTAGTATGGATCATTCCATCCAATTCAGGTGCGAGTGACGGATAGGTAAAATTTATTTTCGAAGCCACGTTCGCAAAATGCAGACCAATTTCCGAAAAATAACTCCAAAAGTAGAACTTTCAGTCATTTTTCTTGCATATGTGCATTTTTTGTTGTACCTTTGCGGCGCAAAGGTCACGCCAATGAGCCCAATAACCGATCTCAAAGCATATCTCCCTACCACCAAAAAAGAAGTACAACTGCGTGGTTGGGACGAACTAGACGTCATCATTTTTAGTGGTGACGCCTATATCGATCATCCTGCTTTTGGTGCTGCCGTCATCGGTCGTGTACTAGAGCATGCGGGCTACAAAGTGGCTATTGTGCCACAACCCGATTGGCGAGGAGATTACCGCGATTTCACCAAGCTGGGTAAGCCACGCCTTTTCTTTGCCATTACCGCGGGCAGCATGGACTCCATGGTCAACCACTACACCGCTGCCAAACGTCTGCGCTCCGACGACGCATACACCCCTGGCGGCAAAGCCGGCATGCGACCTGACTATTGTACCATCACTTACAGCAATATCCTACGCCAACTATACCCCGATAGCCTGATAGTCATCGGTGGAATCGAGGCATCCATGAGACGACTCACCCACTACGACTACTGGTCAGACTCGTTGAAACCGAGCATTTTGGTGGATAGCCGAGCCGATGTGCTCGTCTATGGCATGGGAGAGAAACAGATTCTTGAGATAGCTGACGCTGTAGATCGCTCCGCTGTAGATGGTAGATCGGCTTCGCCTGTAGATATTCCGCAGATTGCGTATATATCTACGGATGTCTCAACTCTCAACACTCAACCCTCAATTCTCCAACTCTGTAGTCACGAGGAGGCGGTGAAAAGTAAGCGGGTGCATGCGGAGAACTTTAGAATCATTGAGACCGAAAGCAACAAGATTAACGCTGCCACCATCATACAACCCGTAGGCAAACAATACGTGGTCGTAAACCCTCCATATCCACCGATGAAATCGGAGGAACTTGACGCTATCTACGACCTGCCATTTATGTATCATCCACACCCTAAATACAAAGATAAACATATCCCCGCCTACGAGATGATACGCTTCTCCGTTTGTATGCACCGTGGATGCTTTGGCGGATGTAGTTTTTGCACGATTTCAGCGCACCAAGGCAAGCAGATTACCTCGCGTTCATCGGAGAGTATCCTCCGACAAATAACCATCCTCAAAGACCTACCTGACTGGAAAGGATACCTCAGCGACCTAGGCGGACCATCGGCGAATATGTACGGCATGCACGGCAAAGATATGTCCCTCTGTGAGCAATGTGCTCGAGCAAGCTGCCTGTTCCCTAAAATATGCAAAAACCTCAACCAGGATTTTGCTCCACTCATGCAGATATACAAGCGCGTAGATGCGTTACCATACATCAAAAAATCATTCGTAGGCAGCGGTGTTCGTTACGACCTAATGAACGATGAATACGGGCGAGAGTTGATACTCAACCATGTGTCAGGACGACTGAAAGTGGCACCCGAACATACAGCTAGCAGCGTGCTGCAAATCATGCGCAAACCGGCGTGGGAACAATATGAACGATTCTACCGCTTCTTCGAACAAGTCAATCGCGAAGCAGGTCTCAAACAGCAGATCATACCATACTTCATATCCTCGCACCCAGGGTGCACCAACGCAGATATGAAACGGTTGGCGGAGAAATGCAAACAGATGCACTATCGTCCAGAACAAGTGCAAGACTTCACCCCAACGCCGATGACATTGGCTACAACGATGTTCTACACGGGACTCAATCCCTACACGATGGAACCGGTATATGTAGCCAAAACCAAAGAGGAAAAGCAGAAGCAAAATAGCTTTTTCTTCTGGTGGAAACCAGCAAAAGAGGAGGGTGTTAATCGCTCGCAAGCGACCTGTTCTAAAGGTTCTAAAAGTTCTAAAGGTTTTAAAGGCAAAAGATAGATATGTCAGCAAAAAAGAAATACAAAATCAATCCTGAAACACTTGCCATGGAGCAAGTGGAACATGGTTTTCGTTATTGGGTACGACAAACCGGTATATACATCCTAGCAGGAATAGTGATAGGAATACTCTTCTTATACTTCTTCTTAACATTCTTCCCATCTCCTCGTGAGAAACAACTCCTACGAGAGAAAGCTAGTCTAGAATCCCAACTGGAAGTGCTCAACAACCAGGTGGACCAAATGCAAGTGGTGATGACCGACCTTCAACAACGAGACGACAATCTCTACCGCGTGCTCTTTGGTGCCGAACCTATCCCGCTGAGCGTACGACAAGGTGCCCAACGCAAGATAGACTACTATGAGCAATTGGCACAAATGACCAACAGCGAACTGGCTGCTGACCTCGCCCTCAAAGTAGATTTGCTCGAAAAAGAGATATACGTGCAAGCCAAATCCTACGATGAGGTGGCACAAATGGCCAAAGAACAAGAGATACGCATGGAGAATATCCCTGCTATTCAGCCTGTTATGAACAAAGACCTCAAACGCGTGGCATCTGGTTATGGTATGCGTATCGACCCTGTATATCATGTGCGTAAGTTCCACCAAGGTATGGACTTTACCGCCCCTACGGGCACCGAAGTGTTTGCTACAGGGAATGCCAAAGTGGACTTCGCAGGTTGGAAACAAGGATATGGCAACACCGTTATCCTTGACCACGGTTATGGTTACAAGACCCTCTATGCTCACCTATATAAAATACTCGTGCGCAAGGGACAAAAAGTACGCCGCTCCGATATTATCGCGCTCGTAGGTAACACCGGTAAATCAACCGGACCACACTTGCACTACGAAGTGCGACTGAATAACAAACCTGTGGATCCTCGTAACTACTATTTCTACGACCTCTCTCCTGAAGAGTACGACCAAATGATTCAACTGTCCAATAACTTCGGACAAATGTTGGATTAATGGAACCATCCTCTCCCACAGATCTCACTGATTTACACAGATTGAAATTAGTGTTTATCCGTGTCATCCGTGGGCAATAAACCTATGAAAAAAATCATTGTGAGCATATGCATCTTGTGGACTGTAGCATCTTATGCGCTACCTCCTCATCATGCACCCTACTTGGATTCTGTATTGCTACAAGTGAGCAATCAAGACACCTTCTATCTGGCACAGATGCAGACCATCTATGTCTTCCCAGACATGAAGTTTGAAAACAAACGCCAAGAACGATTCTATTGGAGAACCGTACGCGACGTCAAAAAGACCCTACCTATCGCAAAAGTCCTAACCCTAGAAATGGCATATGCCGATGAACAATTGGCTAAGATTCCCGAAAAGAAGGATCGCAAAAAATGGTGGAAACAACACGAGAAATACCTCTTCAAGAAATACGAACAACAGTTTCGCCGCATGACCGCCTCCCAAGGGCAAATGCTCATGAAACTCATGGACCGCGAAAGCGACAGAACCAGTTACGAACTCATCCAACACTATCGAGGCAAAGCAAGTGCCAACTTTTGGCAATTCATCGCCAAACTTTTCAAAAATGACCTCAAAGAAGAATACGATGCGGATGACAAAGATCGCATCGTAGAACGCGTGATTTATTACGTTGAAATGGGGTGGATTTGAGAAACCTAACCTAGCAACTGGTCGATAGACTCTTTGGCTCTCTCGCCTACGACTATCAGGCGATACACCATTAGGTTGCGCAGTTGATAAGCGAGGTCAAAAGGACGAGCTTGGGTGTGCGATGATAGTCTGAAAAATCTGTACAATTGCTGTACATAACCATTGGTAACGATTTGGTTATTAGGCATATCTAATCCCGCTTCTTTGAGCGAATCAACTGAGAGTTGACTCTTAATCACTCGTTTGAACATGTGGTATGCTTGGCATAGCGCATACTTGTCACTATCGCACAATGGCCATAACTGTATTAGTCCATCTACATCCTCCCTGTCTTCTTCGTCTAGACTGAGTAACGCCTGCTCTTTCCATGGCATAAGCCAATTGGCTGCATCATCGCGGAAGAAAGGCGAAGAGTAGAACTCGCGGAAAATCAAGAAATTCTGATCCAAGTGCATCTTAGCGATATGTTCCATCTCTGTTTGTTTGCTGCGGATGATATCGTAAAACTCGTTGGAGTGTCTATCATTCATGAGCGGCATGAGTTCCTGACTCAACTGCTGGTTAAACTGCTCCATACGCTTGATCTGCGTGGTGCGTGCGATATTACAAAGTGCCGTATAACTGAGCTCAGGAGCGAAAGTAAGTACCTCCTGGAGATCTTCCAATAACGCCTGATTGTGACGAATCTCCCGATCATAACGCATCATAATCAAGATAACACCCACTACAATACGCTCAAACATCTCTGGCGCTATGCCATCGCAACTCGTGAGGATGGTCATGAGTTTGTGCTCGCTCCAGTGGTTCTCTAGCAGATTGAGGGTCAACCCTGCTACAGCCATCAGTCCATCTTCAAGATTATCAGGATCCTGGAGAAAGACACGAAAATCCGCCTCGTCTTCGTGAGAGAGGCTCTCCAAGAGGCGATAGTTGTCAAAGATAGCATTCATAACTTATTCTCTCCCACGGATCTCACTGATGATCACAGATTGAAAATTGGTGTCAATCCGTGTAATTTGTGGGACAAATCGAATCAAAGTTTTTCGCGGATAAGGTAATTATTGCGTTCTGAGGAATTGCGGATGATGAGTTCGCCCAAGAATCCCGCCAAGAAGAGCATACAACCCAATACCATCGTGAGGATACCCAAATGGAAATATGGGGTGTCCGCCACCAACATGGCAGATGTGTGGTGCGCCAATGCGTACAACTTCATAGCCCCTACCACAATCACATCGATGAATCCGAGGATAAACATCACACTGCCGATCAATCCAAAGAAGTGCATTGGTTGTTTACCAAACTTATTGAGGAACCATAAGGTCATCAAGTCCAAATAACCATTGACGAAGCGGTTGAGACCAAACTTACTCTCACCAAACTCGCGCTTGCGGTGTTGTACCACCTTCTCGCCAATACGGGTGAAACCAGCGTTTTTAGCCAAATATGGGATATAACGGTGCATCTCAGAGAATAGCTCGATGTTCTTAATCACATCCTGACGATACGCCTTGAGACCACAGTTCATATCGTGTAACTTAATACCAGTGACCCAACGGGCGGTGGCATTGAACAACTTGCTAGGGATATTCTTAGTGAACTTGTTGTCATAGCGTTTTTGCTTCCAACCACTCACTAGATCGTACTTCTCCTCCGTAATCATACGATACAACTCTGGAATCTCGTCTGGAGAATCTTGCAAATCTGCGTCCATAGTGATCACTACATCGCCTTGTGCCGCATCAAAACCGCAGTACAGAGCCGCAGACTTGCCATAATTGCGACGAAAACAGATACCATGAACATGCTCATTCTGCTCGCGGAGCTGCTTAATCACTTGCCAAGAAGTGTCGGTAGAACCATCATTGACGAAGATAATCTCATAACTGAAATTATTCTCGCGCATAACGCGCACTATCCACTCATGAAGAACAGGCAAACTCTCTGCCTCGTTGAACAAAGGAACGATTACTGAAATATCCATAAAAAAACGATAAAATTCAATGATAAATATTATTTCGACTGCAAAAGTACAAAAAAATATCGACATATGCACAATAATTTATTTTTTTTTTGCAAGTTTGGATAATTTTTACTATCTTTGCAGCAAAAATCCGAAGATATGCGCAAAAATCAAGAAGAATTGGACAAGATTTGGGAACTGAGTCCGGTCTGGGATTTGTTGACCCCAGACCAAAAGAAGTATATCGAAGAACATTCAGAAATCAAGAAATACCGCAAGAATGAAATCATCCATCAGGAAGATGATGCTCCTGATTATGTGATGGTAATAGCAGATGGTACTATTCGTTTGACCAAGGAAGGTGTGGGACAGCGCGTGCAGATTATCCGTTTGTTGAATCGCCGCGACTCATTTGGTTACCGTAGTGCGGTAGCTGGTGATCGTCATTCATCTTGTGCTACTGCGATTGAGCCTACTGTGGTGTATCGTGTCGAGCGATTGGCGTTCTTGGATGTGATCAAGATGAACAATGAGTTCTGTTTTGGCGTACTGGAATTGATGTCTAATGACTTGGCTATCTCGGAGTCTCGTACCGTCAATTTGACTCAAAAACATATTCGTGGTCGTTTGGCAGAAACACTACTAACCCTCAAACATACTTACGGTTTGGATGAAGATGGGGTAACAATCGCTATGTATATGGCGCGTGAGGATTTGGCAAACATGTCCAATATGACCACCTCTAATGCGATTCGCACCTTGTCTCAATTTGCTTCGGAAGGTATCATCAGTTTGGATGGTCGTAAGATCAAACTACTAGATGAGAGCGAATTGATGCGTATTAGTCGTTTGGGATGATTTTCTCGTTGATTTTATTGATACAATCGGTGTCTGTTTCTCTGCAAGGAGGAGCAGTCATGCCTGATGGCAAAGTGGATAAGGTGGTTGATGCTCCTAAAGAGTGGCACGCACCTGTATGGGGAGTGAATGTGGGAGTGGATTTTACCCCCGACTGGCAGGCGCTCAAAGATTGGAATAACGCCACCATGGGCGTGGGATTGAGTTATTGGAATATGGGACACGAACTATTAGGACACGCTATTGCGCCTTATGCATACATGAATATACCTTTGGTCAAACTGCCAAGGTTTGAACTGGGGCTGCGACCTGGTATAGGAGCGGCGTTTATGACCAAAACCTATCGCAATACCGTACCCGAAGGGCAGTTGTTTGTTAGCGTAACCGATGCCAATCAATGTGTAGGTAGTGTGACCAATCTGTATTTTCCAGAAGTGTTGTATATGAATTTTCCACTCGCGAAAGGCTGGAGTATCTCTTTGGCAGGTTGTTGGTATCATATTAGCAATGGAAGTACGGTGCAACCTAATTCGGGATATAATATCTTTGGAGCCGAACTTGGCGTAAAGAAGGTGGTCGATGAGGTAGAAAGGCGAGTAGGCTATGAGGCGAGAGACAAAGAGGAAGATGCGAAAAAGTGGTCCGTTGCAGTGGCAGGAACGATGGGTGGACGACAAGTCTATTATCGTGATCAACAGACTTTTGTGGTAGGCTCCATGCATGCTTCGGCATACTGGCATGCGCATCCGATTTTCCGTCTAGGAGGCGGTGTGGATGTGTTTTATGACGGAGCCTATATCCAACGAGAAACACATTTTGGTAAGACCAATCTTGACCTGGCGCAACCAGGCGACTGTTGGCGCGTGGGTGTGAGCGTGCAACCAGAATTTGTGGTGGGTAACTTCACAGCAGGATTGCATGTGGGAGCCTATATGTATGACCCAGTCAAAGCCTTAGAACCTCAGTGGAGAGAGGATGGACTGCCTACCGAACGCTTGGATAAACCTGTCTTCTATGCCTATGACCTACTGAATGCAGGCAGCGCAGGTTATCCCGATGGCTGGCTTTATACAGAAGTAGTATTGCGCTATCATTTGCCAGGGCATATGTTTGTGCAAGCCATGATGAAAAGCCATTTGACCAAGGTGGAGTTCATATCGCTAGGACTAGGCTTCTGGTATTAGACTAGTTATGCTAGTACGACTAGTAGGGCTAGTATGACTAGTACAACTAGCCTAACTAGTACTTTTTCTGTGAAAAATAGCAAAAAATTTGTGTATGTGAGAAAAAAGTAGTACCTTTGCGGGGTTAATTGAAAAACTATATCGAAATTTATAAAATAACAAGAATATGGCAAAGAAAAATGTAACTGTAGAGGACCAAAATCTTGAGAATGTACAAGAGGCCCTCAACACCACCAGCGCGTGGATTGAGAAAAATCAAAACAAACTAACTTGGGCTATCACTGCTATCGTGGCAGTAGTAGTAGGTGTATTGGCAATCAATACCTATGTGATCCAACCTAAAGCAGTAGAGGTGAGCAACGAGAATGCGAAAGCTGTGATCTACTTTATGCAAGGTGACTACGCTAAGGCTTTGAATGGCGACGAGGCTGATTGTCTAGGTTTCCAAGCTATTGCTGACGAGTATAAGTGCTATCAAGGTGGTAAATTGGCTGCCCTCTATGCAGGTGTTTGCTACTACCAATTGGGTCAATACGAGGATGCTGCTGCTTACTTGGCTAAGTTCTCTGCGGATGATTTGACTGTTGAGCCTGCTGCATTGCAACTCTTAGGTGATGCTTATGTTCAACTTGAGGAGTACGGCAAAGCGGCTAAAGCATTTGAGGCGGCTGCTAAGTCTGGCAACGACTTGATCGCTCCTATGAGCTTGAAGAAAGTAGGTTTTGTTTACCTTGAGATGGGTAACAAAGCTGCTGCTAAAAAAGCATTTGAGGCTATCAAGGCTGACTATTCAGCATCTACCGAGGCGCAAGATATAGAGAAGTATATCGAGCTCTCTAAATAAGGTTATAGGTTATAGGACGCCGTGAGCGGCTATAGGTTATAGACTAGAATATTATGACAACCGATTTGTCGCAATATAATGCGAATGAATTGCCTAGCGCTGACGTGCTTTCACGTCAGCGCTATGCTATTGTAGTAGCTGATTGGAATAGCGAAATTACCCACGCACTCGCACAAAGCGCTATTGATACACTGCTCAAGCATGGTGTGAGAGAAGAGAATATCGATGTAATGCATGTACCTGGTACCGTAGAGTTGACCTATGGTGCTTCCCTCTATGTGAGTGGACAGAAGAAGTTTGGCATGCTCAAGCGTGCAGATGCGGTGATTGTTATAGGCTGTGTAATTCAGGGGGATACCCCTCACTTTGATTATGTATGTCAATCCGTAACACAAGGTGTAACCTTGTTGAATGCCCAAGGTGGCGGAGCAGGTGGGTATTATCAACCTAATTCCTGTCCAGTGATCTTCTCTGTGTTGACCACTTTGGACAAGCAACAAGCATTGGACCGTGCAGGTGGCCGCTTGGGTAACAAAGGCGTAGAAGGTGCGGTGACAGCTATTAAGATGGCTAACCTTGTTTAGGGTTTAGAGTTTAGTGTTTAGAGAATGAAAGTATATAAGTTTGGTGGTGCTTCGGTGAAAGACGCGAGCGGCGTTCGTAATTTGAGGGAGATTGTTGCCTGTGCGGGTGATGACCTGATGGTCGTTATCTCTGCCATGGGTAAGACTACCAATGCTTTGGAGCGAGTAGTGGCAGCGCTTGCGCAAAAAGATGAAGCGACAGCGGATAATGAGTGGTTGGCGGTATTAGACTACCATGTGCACTTGGCTATGGAGCTAGGGCTCAAACCGAATGAGGATATCCGCTTTCCTATGATGCCAGAGTATGACCACACTTGCTCATATGACCAAAACTATGATCAGATTGTAAGTCAAGGGGAGATACTCTCTACTCAGATTGTAGCAGTCTATCTGCTCAAGAGTGGTATTCGCACCGAGTGGTGGAATATGCCTAAACTCCTGCGCACGGATAATACATTCCGCGAGGCGCAAGTGGATATGCAGACCTCTGCTCAGATCATTCGAGCTGGCTGGGATCGCCCTAATCGCCCAAGCGTGGTAGTCACGCAGGGTTTTATAGGCGGAACAGCCGATGGCTTGCGCACAACTTTGGGTCGTGAAGGATCTGACTATACAGCAGCCTTGATGGGTAACTTCCTAGATGCTGAGTCAGTGACCATATGGAAAGATGTACCAGGTATATTGAATGCCGACCCACGATTGGTGACTGATACAGTCAAAATAGATCGACTGACCTATTACGATGCCGTCGAACTCGCATATAGTGGCGCACAGGTGATTCACCCTAAGACTATTCGTCCGCTAGAAAACAAGAAAATACCATTGTATGTCAAGCCTTTTGGCGATCATACAGCACCTGGATCAGTGATTGCGGCTGAGGCTGAACCAATCAATGTTCCTGTTTATATCTGGCGAGCTAACCAAGTGTTGATCACCCTGCGAGCCAAAGACTTCTCGTTTGTATTGGAAGAGAGTCTAAGTCATATATTTGACATTATTCATCGTAATCGTTTGAAAGTGTCATTGATCCAATCCAGTGCAGTGACTATATCAGTATGCGTGGATAACACTCGTTTTGTTAAACCAGCCATTGAGCAACTTCAAGAAGCCTATCGAGTGGTATGGAACGAGGGATTGAGTCTGTTGACTATTCGAGGCACAACGCCTGAGATCCTAAAAAAAGAACAAGACGGACGAGACATACTGCTCAGCCAATTGACTCGCAGAACAGCTAAACTAGTAATTAAAGACTAATATTATGGATAATGCAGTTAAACAATACTTTACAATAGCGTATTGGAAAGAGTTGTTATTGGAATTTTGGCAAGCCTTAGGCACCAAGAAATTCTGGAAAGAGTTCATCATTATGAACCTAGGTATTGCTATCGGCGCAGTAGCGGTGTACTATTTCTTGATGCCTAGCAAATTGATTATTGGTACCATCTCTGGTTTGAGCATTGTGCTCAATACCCTGTTTGGCGGTACCGCCGATACGTTCTCCTATTGGGTAATGGGTATCAATGCTGTGCTGCTGATTATGGCGTTCTTGCTCATTGGCAACGAGTTCGGTGCCAAGACTGTCTATACGGCGATGATCCTTGGTCCGTTGACTCAGTTATGTGACCGTATCTATCCTTATACCTCTTTCACACATAAAGTGGTCGAAAATCCAGAGATTTTGACTCGACTACAAGCGGGAGAGACTGTTTTGGATGCAAATAATAATCCTTATATATTGAGTCGTGCAGGTGAGGTGTTAGAACAGGTGAAAGATTCGGTCATGTCTGCTGGTCTAGGAATGGGGGATGTATGGTTTGATTTGGTATGTTTTGTATTCTTGCTTTCTGCATGTCAAGCTATCTTGTTCCGTATCAACGCATCATCTGGTGGATTGGATATATTAGCGAAAATCATCAATAAATACTTGCACTTTGATATTGGTATGTCAGTGTCTATTGGCGGCGCATTGATTTGCTGTACTGCCTTTATGATCAATGACTTCCGTATGGTTGTGATTGGTTTGATAGGCACATGGATCAATGGTATAGTAGTCAATTATTTTACGGCTACCATGGACTTACGTAAGCGCGTGTGTATTATTACTACGGAGTACGAGAAAGTGCGCAGTTATATTGTCAAAGATCTCTTGCGTGGCTGTTCGCTCTACCGTGTGGAGGGTGGTTATAGCCGTGAGGAATATATTGAGATTCAGGCATTGCTTACCCAAGAGGAGTTTGCCAATGTACTCGCATTCATGCGTGACAATCATATCAAAGCCTTTACCACTGCTGGTAACTGCTCTGAGGTGTATGGCCTGTGGGCGAAACACCGTAAGAGAGGTGGAAAACTAGAAATAGAAATAGAATAATATTTAACTTTCAAATTATACAACAATGAAACCAACTCTTTTTATTCTCGCAGCGGGCATGGGTAGCCGCTACGGAGGTCTCAAACAATTGGACGGTCTAGGTCCTAATGGTGAAACAATCATGGATTATAGCGTGTTTGACGCTATGCGTGCCGGTTTTGGCAAAGTGGTATTCGTTATCCGCAAAGATTTTGAGGAGGATTTCCGTAAGGTGGTACTCAGCAAGTATGCTGACCACGTACCATGCGAGGTATGCTTCCAAGGTATTGACAACTTGCCAGAGGGCTTTACTCGTAATCCAGAGCGTACCAAACCATGGGGTACCAACCACGCTGTATTGATGGCTAAGGACATCATCAAAGAGCCATTCATGGTAATCAATGCAGACGACTTCTATGGCAAAGAGTCATTTGAGGTGATGGCTAAATTTCTCTTGGATGTTAACGGTCAAGAGGGTAAATACTGCATGGCAGGTTATCGCGTAGGCAATACTCTTAGCGAGCACGGAACTGTTAGCCGTGGTGTATGTGCTACCGACAAAATGGGCTTCCTTACCGATGTGGTTGAGCGTACTGCTATTGAGAACAAGAACGGTCACGTAGTTTACCAAGACAATGGTGTGGACGTTGAGATTCCATTCGAGACTCCAGTTAGTATGAACATGTGGGGCTTCACTCCAGAGTATTTTACCTATGCTGAGGAGGCGTTCAAGGCGTTCTTAACCGAGAACTCTCAAGAGTTGAAGGCTGAGTTCTATATCCCTACTTTGGTTAACGATATGATCAAGTCAGGTAAGGCTACTTGCCAAGTATTGGATACTACCGCTAAATGGTTTGGTGTGACTTATGCTGATGACCGCCAAATGGTAGTGGACAAAATCCAAGCATTGGTTGACGCTGGCGTTTATCCTAACAAATTGTTTTAATTTATAACTCATTATTATCTATGGCTCGTATTTTAGTTACTGGTGGAACAGGTTACATTGGCTCTCATACTGTGGTGGAGTTGATGCAAAAGGGCTATGACGTAGTCATAGTAGATAATTTGAGTAACTCCAATCAGGCTGTCCTCGATGGCATTACTGCCATCGTGGGCAGTACGCCTGATTTTGTGCTGGCTGATTGCTGCGATACTGCGGCGATGGATGCGCTCTTCGCTCAATATAACGATATTGAGGGCGTTATACACTTTGCAGCTAGCAAAGCGGTTGGTGAGTCTGTGGAACAACCGCTGATGTATTATCGCAATAATCTAATGTCTCTAGTTACGGTGTTAGAGGTGATGAAGAAGCATAATGTGAAGAATATTGTCTTCTCTAGTTCTTGCACCGTCTATGGTCAGCCTGATGCGGAGCATTTGCCAGTCGATGAGACGGCGCCTATACAAAAAGCATTGTCCCCTTATGGCAATACTAAACAAATCAACGAGGAGATTATCTCTGACCAGGCACATGCCGATCGTTCGCTCCACGCTACTATCTTGCGTTACTTCAATCCTATTGGTGCCCACCCATCTGCTATGATTGGAGAGTTGCCTAATGGCGTGCCACAAAACCTGCTGCCATTTGTTACGCAGACTGCTGCGGGTTTGCGTGCTGAACTCAAGGTCTTTGGAGATGATTATAACACCCCTGATGGCTCCTGTATCCGTGACTATATCTATGTCGTAGATCTTGCCAAAGCTCATGTCAAAGCAGTGGAACGAATGTTGGCGGAATTACCAACGGAGCAAGTTGAAGTCTTTAACTTAGGAACAGGACGCGGATTGAGCGTCTTGGAGATCCTTCGTACTTTTATACAAGTAACAGGGGTGAATATCCCTTATCAGATTGTTGGTCGCCGCGAGGGCGATATTGAGCAAGTATGGGCTAAGCCAGATAAAGCGAATACCGTGCTCGGGTGGAGTGCTGATACTCCGATTGAAGAGGTACTACTCAGTGCCTGGAAATGGGAACAGAAAATACGTTCGCTAGACTAACTAGACTTACTAGTATTGCTAGTGCTACTAGTACAACTAGTCCTACTGAAAGAACGAGAAGTGCACGTTGCCGTATTTGCGCTCTTCCACAAAGTGTGGGTGTTCACTAAAATGGTTATTCTTGGAGTGCTCTAGCACAAAGTATCCATTTTCTTTCAATAATCCTTGATCAAAAATCAAATCAGGTATTGTAGGCAACAACTCTAGGTCGTAGGGTGGGTCTGCATAAATGAAGTCATATTGGATATGACATGCTTTGACATACTTGAATACATCGCCACGAATGACATGTAGATTCTTGATGCCTAGTTGTTTGCAAGCAGCGATAATGAAGTTTTGTTGTGTATGAGCCATTTCCACAGCGGTCACTTCTCGTGCTCCGCGTGATACAAACTCAATACCTATACCTCCTGTTCCTGCAAACAAATCTAGCATATCTACGCCCTCAAAATCCATACGATTAGTAAGGAGGTTAAACAAACTCTCCTTCGCAAAATCCGTAGTAGGACGTGCTGTGATATTTTTAGGGGGCATCAATCGACGCCCCCCAAATGTTCCAGAAATAATTCTCATTATCTTCTTCGCCTATAGCCTATAACCTATAGCCTATAACCTAATTACTCCCAGTTACCTGCGTTGTTGTTAGGAGCCTCTACAGAACCTACCTTCAAACCAGGATAGTGCTCTAGTTTCTCCTCTTTGTCAATGAGGTTTACACGCTCTTGGTTGTTGAGGTCGTGGAGATAAGTGTTGTAGTGAGCACGAATCTCAAAGATAGGCACCTTGATACCTTGTGAAGTAGTATAACCATTATTGGTCTCTACCTCAAACTTAACATTGTCAGTATAAGGGATATAAACGATCTCACCAATAGTCTCTTCGGTGTATTGACCTTTGTACAATGATTGAATCATGTTGGTCAAGATAGTATCACGACGGAATCCTTGCAAGCCTTCAGCTTTAACCTCGCGATCGTTCTCCCAAATGTAGTTGTACAAAAGAGTCAAACTATCAGCACCTTGGTATTTCATCTTACGTTGCGCTTTCAAACGAGCACGCTCAAGAATCTTAGCTGCCTTGGTCTCGGTCATACCGTTCTCCAATTGCTTCTCGGTCAATGAACCTACCTTAAATACCTCTTTCTTTGGAGCGGTCTTGAGGTAATCAACCAATGAGTCAAGATCAGCGGTAAAATAACCTTTGTCCAAACGGAATTGAGCCTCTGCAGTACGCAAGCTAACGAGATTGTTAATTACTTTAGCCTCGCGTTGTACACGAGCTTCCTCAAACTTGATTGGAGTAACAACGCTGTTAATACAAATGTAAGCCATAAAGATAACAGCTACTCCTAACAATGTAGTGATGATAATTTTTGAAGTTTTCATATTGATTTTATACTAATTTACGAGTAAAACACTAAATTTGCTGCAAAATTACAAATTCTTTTTCATATGTGCAAATTTTTTTGTAACTTTGCAGCCGAAAAAAGCAATTTTGTATTACAATGGCTGCAGAAGATAGCAATAAAGTCTTGTATGATATTCTTACTGAGCGTCTAGAAGTACTCAGAGCGTTGGATAAGGAGGGCGATTCGGATCGTCGTCGTCATATTGCTCGTGAGACGAAGGAACTGCATGCTCCTTTGGCGCATCGTCTAGGTTTATATGCTATTAAAACAGAAATGGAGGATCTTTCGCTCAAGTTCCTAGATTATAAGACATATAAATACATCGCACATGCGCTCAACGAGAAAAAAGCGCAGCGAGATGCTTATATTGAAGCCTTTATTACTCCATTAGAGCAAAAACTCAAGGAAATAGGTTTTGAGTTCACCATTAAAGGGCGTCCTAAGTCTATTCACAGTATCTACAATAAGATGCAAGCGCAGCGTTGTGATGTGGATCGCATTTATGACCTTTTTGCTATACGTATTATTCTTGATTCGCCGCTTGACCGCGAAAAATTAGATTGTTGGCAAGTCTATTCTATTATCACGGATATGTATAAGCCAAATCCTAAACGTTTGCGAGATTGGTTGAGTGTACCTAAAGAGAATGGCTACGAGAGTCTGCATACCACCGTGCTCGGACCAGAAGAAAAATGGGTGGAAGTCCAAATCCGTACCCGCCGCATGGATGAGGTAGCAGAGAAAGGTGTGGCAGCACATTGGTCGTATAAAGGTGTGGATGGAGCTCGTCTTAATACAGATAAACAAAGCGTCTATGTTTTTACTCCTACAGGCGACCTCAAACGCCTACAAGCTGGCGCTACAGTATTGGATTTTGCATTCTCGATTCATAGCGATGTGGGATGTAAATGTGTGGGAGGACGTATCCGCAATCAGAATGTAAGTATTCGTCAGAAACTCCAAAACGGTGATCAGGTGGAGATTATGACTGCTCCCAACCAGAAACCTTCTGCCGATTGGCTCAATGTGGTAGTGACTAGTAAGGCGAAGAATAAGATCCGTCAAGCACTCAAGGAGGTGGAGTACCGTAATGCTGCGGAAGGACGCGAATTGCTTGAACGACGTTTTAAGAATTGGAAACTAGACTATACCGAAGGCGATATCTCTCGTCTTGCTCTTAAATTGGGCTATAAGATAACGACTGACTTGTATCAGTCTATTGCGTTGGGCAAAGAGGACTTGTTGCGCATCAAGGAGGTCTTCCTGATGATGGATGAACCACGCCATGATATGCGTGAGAATACACCTTATGTGCCTAAAGAGCAACAAGAAGCCCTTGCGCTTGAGGTGGATATCAACGTCAAGAGTGTGGAGTATAACTTGGCGACATGTTGCAATCCGCAACCGGGTGATCCTATCTTTGCTTTTATCAGCATTATGAAGGGTATTCGTATCCACCGCTTTGATTGCCCCAATGCCGATAACATGCGCGAGAAATATCCATATCGTATGCTCCCAGCCCGCTGGGCAAAAAAGAAAGAGTAGGGTTTAAGGTTTAGAGGTGTGAACAACTATCCATCCATATTATTGAGCGACGCAGTGGAGCAGGTGGCTTCGCTGCCAGGCATTGGACGCAAAACGGCGTTGCGCTTGGTGTTGCATTTGCTTCGCCAGCCCAATAAGGATGTAGAAGCGTTTACGGGAGCAATATCCAAACTCAAAGAAGAGGTAAAATACTGTCGTGTCTGCCATACTATCTCCGACCAAGAAGTATGTCCGATTTGCCAGTCGCACTCGCGTGACAAACATACGGTATGCGTAGTGGAGAATGTCCAAGATGTGATGTCAATTGAGAACACGGGTCAGTACAACGGTCTATACCATGTCTTGGGTGGCATCATCTCTCCTATGGATGGGGTGGGACCTGCGGATATTGAGATTGACTCATTGGTTGAACGTGTTAAAAACGATGAGATTCACGAAGTTATACTTGCTCTTCCGACGACAATGGAAGGCGATACCACCAACTTTTATATCTATCGACGCCTACAAAACCTCACCAAAGGTGACAATGCCTCATCGCCTGATCGCCTTAAAATCTCCCAAATTGCCCGTGGTATAGCCATTGGCAACGAGATAGAATATACCGATGAGATCACCCTCGGGCGTTCCATCGTTAACCGCATTGAATTCAAACTTTAGAACCATATGGAAAAGAATATCATCAAATCCCTCAATCTGTACTACTATGGTGCATTGATTTTAACACTTATTGCAGGAACATTAGCATACTTCCTGATAATAAAAGACATTGTACAACCCATCGACCCAATGTCCACTCTCGGACAAGTGTTGCAGTATGCTGTCATCTTTGACGCTTTGTTGACTATCCCTGCGGGATTATATCTCTGCAAACGTCAATGTGCTAAGTTAGCAGAACTTACTGATGAGGAACAAAAACTTGTTGGCTACAAAAAAGCTGCTACTTTGCGTATCTTGTTAGTTAGCAATACCATGATTTGGGGTATCGCAGCTTTCTACCTTATGGGTGCGTACCAATCTATGTTATGGATAACTGCTGTTTCTGCTATTGGTTGGTATTTTACCAAGCCCTCTGAAGCCAAACTTCAAGCCGAACTCCAACCCAAAGACCCTAATCAAGAACAATACTAAACTATAATAACAATAATAACTCACAAAACTCTATGACTATTGCTATTGACTTTGACGGCACTATCGTCACTCACGCATATCCTGCTATTGGTAAACCAATACCATTTGCTATTGATACACTCAAAAAACTTCAACAAGAAGACCACCATCAACTTATCCTCTGGACATGCCGTGAGGGTGAATTGTTGAAAGAGGCAGTTGACTATTGTGCTTCTCGTGGTTTGGAGTTCTATGCTATTAATTCTAATTTCCCAGAGGAAACATCGGATATTGTGCGTGCTCGCAAGCTAGAGGCTGATCTCTTTATTGACGACCGCAATTTGGGTGGTATTCCAGATTGGGGAGTAATCTATCAGATGATTCACTCAGGCAATCAGTTCAAACCTGCCCCTGTGAATGGTGTAGCCGAAGAACCTCAACGCAAAAAGGGTCTCTTTGGTCTATTTGGATAGTATAGGGTGTAAAGTGTAGGGTGTATAGGCATGATTAAACTTCGCAAAATAGAGCCTTCGGATCTTCCATTCTTGTATCAATGGGAGAATGATGCCACGATGTGGGCAGATTCGGATACGCATAATCCGCTATCTCGTCATGACCTGCACCAATACATCGAGAATACCACCGGCGATATCTACCGTGATGGTCAACTGCGCCTTATCATTGAGGGTGTTGCAGATACCTCATCGCCTAATAGCCCTGTCGCCTCATCGCCCAATATAATTGGCTGTATTGACCTCTTTGATTTTGATGCACGCAACCGTAAAGCGGCGATTGGTATGTATATCGCTCCTGAAGCACGTGGAAAGGGGGTAGGGAAGCAAGCAGTACGATTGCTGTTAGACTACGCTTTGGATTTCTTGCATTTGCGTATGGTCTATGCCATCATCAGCGTACATAATACCGCTTGCTCACATATCTACGAGCAAATGGGCTTCATGCCTTCTTCTCCTCTAGCCAACTGGACCCTCGAAGGCGACGCCATCCTTTGGCAAAGATCACAGAATCATTGAGTTTTTTAACTCCTTATTACAACAATCTTAAAATATATGAAACGAATAGTAACAATTCTAGCGTGCCTATTGTGCACACTAGTGATATTGGCAGAGCAACATTTGATGTTTCGTACCCTACCTATAGATGGCAATTTAAAATCCGCAGTTAAAGAAGTGAAGAAATGGGGATTTATGGGAATGAAAATCAAGAATGTAGCGGCTTTGATGGGCACATTAGATGGAGAAGATGTTATGGTAACACTCGTAGCTACACCCGAAACCAATACACTATTTTCTGCAACTATCATCTACGAAGGTACAAAGCAATGGGAAGAAGCAATGGCTAAGTATCAAACTATCAACGCTTCGATGACTGCTCAATATGGCGAGCCAACAGAGGTTATTAGCAAATGGGAAGCTCCTTACTCCATTGATAACAACCCTATTCAAGCTTTCAAAGAGGACAAAGTCAATTACGGTTGCACATATACAGCCCAAGGAGGAACCATAGCTGTAACTATGGTATATATTGAGGACAAGATATGCGTTTTGGCAGCATATGTTGATGAGCAGAATGCTTCTCTTTATAAAGCTGAAGGTGGTACGGAGATCATGATAGATGAGAATGAACCCCTTGATATAGTAGAGTAAGATAAATGAGTATATACACTATTAGGGCGTGTCCGTCAAGACACGCCCTATTATTTGGGGATTATTTAATCCTTAAAAATCATTTTTGATTCGCTACTCTCTTTGTCATTTTTCGGTATGTAATATGGACTAATACCTTGGTTGAGCAAAGATTGCATCTAACGCCTTTTGGATGGCATAGCGTACGTTATCTGCTTCGGTTGAACCAACGTCTTCTGCTTCTGCGGATGCAATCAAGTCGTTGGTTTGCGCATCACGGAATTGGATAATGATGCTGGTAGAAGTAGATAGCCACAAGAAGCCTACGTCACGTTGTCCCGTCTCACCATAGCTGAGCACGAGAGTCTCGGCTAATTTGTTTTGGTCGAGCTGAGGCAAAATCGTAAAGCCCTTTTGCATGAGAATACCTGACATAAGATCTGCTGGATTTGCAGTTTTAGTCTTACCACCGTACACACGGTTGTCAACATAAGAGGTGTAAACACCAGTACTACCCGTTACAGAACCCGTAGGCATGATATACACATAACGATACTTGTAGAAAGTAGGTTGCACGGAACATGTAGTGGGTTTCAGTGCACCACATGCAGTCAATGCCAATGCTGCAAAGAATAAAAGTAATTTCTTCATCATATTTTGTGCTATTTTAGAATATTAACGTTTAGAAGCATTTATCAGCATAAAATCTCCAATAAAAATGCGCGTGCAAAGGTACTGCTTTTTTTTGAATTGCACAAGATTTATCCCTAAAAAAGAGTGTGCCTATATCTTAGACACACTCTCTTATATATAAATAAGGTATAAACCCTATCTTAGAATTATAAACTCAAAATTCTTAATTCATAATTCTTAATTCAATATTATCCAAGCATGGTAAGCAAGATACCTGCAGCAACTGCTGAACCGATCACACCTGCTACGTTTGGACCCATAGCGTGCATGAGGAGGAAGTTACTTGGATCTGCCTTTTGTCCCTCAGATTGGCTCACACGAGCAGCCATTGGCACAGCAGATACACCTGCAGAACCGATCAGTGGGTTGATCTTCTCCTTAGAGAAGAGGTTCATGAACTTAGCGAGGAGCACACCACCTGCACTACCCATACCGAAGGCTACGATACCCATGCAGAGAATCAAGATAGTCTTCACATTGAGGAAGGTAGCACCTGTAGCAGTAGCACCTACAGACAAACCGAGGAAGATCACCACGATGTTCATCAACTCGTTTTGAGCGACTTTGCTCAAACGATCAACCACACCAGACTCCTTCATGAGGTTACCCAACATCAAGCAGCCAATCAATGGAGCAGCATCAGGCAATACGAGCGCTACAACAGCAGTGATGATGATAGGGAAGATAATCTTCTCTGCCTTGCTCACAGAACGGAGTTGTTTCATCTTGATCTTACGCTCAGCCTCAGTAGTCAACGCACGCATGATAGGTGGTTGGATCACTGGCACCAATGCCATATACGAATAAGCCGCAATAGCGATAGGGCCGAGCAAGTGAGGAGCCAACTTCGAAGTCAAGAAGATAGAAGTAGGACCGTCCGCACCACCGATAATACCGATAGAACCAGCCTCTGCAGGAGTGAAGAATGCACTTGCGCAGAGGAAAGTGATGAAGATACCCAACTGAGCCGCAGCACCCAAGAGCAAAGACTTAGGGTTAGCAATCAGCGGACCAAAGTCGGTCATCGCACCTACACCGATAAAGATCAAGCAAGGATATACACCCGCTTTCACACCGATATAGAGGACGTCGAGAAGACCCGCATTCTTCATGATGTAACCGTAGCTATGATAGCCCTCATGGGTTGCATCGAGGAAGTTTGCCCACAACTCTGGGTGGTACATATTAGCGTTTGGCAAGTTGGTAAGCAACATACCAAATGCGATAGGAAGGAGCAACAATGGCTCGTATTGTTTCTTGATAGCCAAGTACAATAGGAAGAAGGAGATAAGGAGCATAGCACCTTGTTGCCACTCCATATTCAAAAATCCCATGCCTTGGAAGAAACTTATAAAGTCATTCCACATAATTCTTGAGTTTAAAAAGTTTTAAGGGTTTTAAAAGTTTTAAAGGTAAAATTATGCGATAACAACGAGCAAGTCGTCTTGCATTACGCTTTGACCTGGAGCCACAGCAATCTTGCTAACAGTACCGTCGCAGTCAGCTAAGATAGGGTTCTCCATCTTCATTGACTCAAGCACGAGCAAGGTGTCGCCTTTCTTTACTGCTTGACCCTCTTTAACTGCTACAGAGATTACAGAACCAGGCAGTGGGCTATTCACTTTGTTGCCACCTACAGGGGCAGCAGCAGGAGCTGGTGCTGGTGCTGGAGCTGGAGCGGCAGCTGGTTTTGGTTGAGGAGCAGCTACAGCCTTTGGAGCTGCAGGAGCAGCAGCCTCAGCTACAGTCTCAATCTCAACGAGCTTGTCGTCTTGCATTACGTTTTGACCAGCAGCTACAAGTACGTTTTTCACTGTACCTGTGTACTCGCTAGCTACTACGTTCTCCATCTTCATAGACTCCATGGTGAGGAGAGTGTCACCCTTCTTCACGCTGTCGCCTGGTTTCACCATTACCTTAACGATGCTACCTGGGAGTGGGCTCTTAACAGTAGCAGCGCCAGCTGGCTTAGCAGCTACAGGAGCAGCAGTAGGAGCAGCGGTAGGAGCAGCTACGCGAGCAGCTTTCACTTTCTTAGACTCATTCTTTTGGAACTCAACGATGAAAGAAGTACCATTCACTACTACTTCTGCTACGTTTGGTTCTATTTCTTTAACGGTTGTCTCGTATTTTTGACCACCGATAGTAAAATTAAATCCTTTTTTCATT
>JBGVEC010000036.1:0-2014 GCA_045119815.1 Paludibacteraceae bacterium
TATTGCCCCTAAATTAGCAAGTGAGCTTAACTCGCCGTACATCGCAAGCTATTTACGCACGGATTAACTCTGCAGTGCCTCAATATAATATATATAGGTATAGGCTCTTGCATTCAGCTTGCACGATCGTTATCGAGTTATTTTGTTGATTACCGCTACTATTTATAAACAACAAGTCCCCCTCACAGGGACTGACGCAGCGGAGCGAGTGCAGAGAGTGCTCGCACTCTTTGCCGAGCCGCAAGGAAGAAGACGAAGTCAAGGGGATTTAGGGGGATAGGTAACATAAATGTTGGCGGCAAAATAATATCGGTGGCAAGGCTTAACTTACGGCACTCTACAACGGAAAACAGAAAACTATAAAATTTTGTTTACTTTCAAGTTTTTTGACACATATTGTCAAAACATAGTCATATTTTTGCAACATAAAATAACAACTATAACATCTTTGGCTATGGGAACAATTATTATGATTTTGCTTATCGTCGCTATTATTGCGGAGGTCGGATTGGGTACAATTATTTTCTGGATAATATGTGGAGCTGCAATTTTCTTTGGCCTTTTGTGGATAATCGTAAAATTAACACCGACAAGATATTACACAAGGAATTGTCCTTGGGGCTATCACAATTATGGTTGCCAACCCGAATGCCCGCTACACGAACACTGCTGGGGAAAGCACCCTGAGAGTCGAAATACAACTCATCACGACCATAACTTCTGGTCGCAGCAAGACTCTGGATCTAGCTCCAATTTCAACTCGGGACATGGTTTTCTATCGGATAACATGACTGCACAACAGGAGGATGGCGATTGGCGTACAACCTATATGGACGATATTCGCTACGATGATCGAAAGCGTGATGAAGAGAATGACCACGACCGTTTCAACAATGGTGGTTGGTAGTTGACTATTTAATAATTTTTCACTGCCGAGTATCGAAAACGATACCCGTTTTGTATAGTTATTAGGAATAACCTATTACTCCTATTACCCCTATAATCCCTAACGACTCTAAAACAAACGCCCTATCAACCCTATAGCCCCTATGAGCCCTACCGATATAGGAGCTTAACTTGCCGAGGATTGCTACGCAATCTATTCTCGGCCTCAGTCGGTGGCGGTTCGGCAGAGTATGCAAGCATCCTCTGCGCTCACCTGCTACGACTGTCCTCTGTTTCACAGAGCAGTTAAGCTCACTCGGGTCGAATAATACTATGATTTATCATAGTAAGAGTAGGTAGCCGACTCTTTAAAGGAGTCAAAGATTTGCTCCATTGTGTATTTAGCTCGCATATTTTGCACGACAAGAAACTTGCTCCTCTTAATTTTTGGGAAGAGTGGGGCAGATTTTGTGCATAGGGATATGAGGTAGCGAGGGATAGTACTGTGCGTACAGCCCTCGCTGCTGATTGACTCTTGTGCAAAATATGCTCCGCTATACACAAAAAGAAAAGGAGCAAATCATTTGACTTGCTCCTTTAAAGAGGCGGCTACCTACTCTCCCACGGGAAAACCGCAGTACCATCGGCGCGAGTGAGCTTAACTTCTCTGTTCGGAATGGGAAGAGGTGGAACCTCACCGCTATAACCACCTAAATCTATTTTAGGTCTTCTATTTCAAGAACCAAGTATTTGTTAAAGCAGTTACCTTCTGCTAAATTTGACACTCAACAGGAAATGAGATAAAGATTACTAAAAAAGCCGTTCGGGTAATTAGTACTGCTCGACTTTGACATTACTGTCTTTACATCTGCAGCCTATCAACGTAGTAGTCTCCTACGCCCCTCAAGGGAAGACTAATCTTGGGGCTAGCTTCGCGCTTAGATGCTTTCAGCGCTTATCTAATCCGAACGCGGCTACTCGGCGGTACACTTGGCAGCATAACCGATACACCGGAGGTTCGTCCAACTCGGTCCTCTCGTACTAAAGTCAGGACCCCTCAATCTTCCTACGCCCGCAACAGATAGAGACCGAACTGTCTCACGACGTTCTGAACCCAGCTCGCGTGCCA
>JBGVEC010000037.1:0-25592 GCA_045119815.1 Paludibacteraceae bacterium
ATCGCCGCGGTTATGACACCACGAAACTGATCTGGGTGAAACAACCAGAGAAGTGAGTTGTTAGACCGGCTACGGTTGTTAGACCGCGATAGTCTTACGACATCAAGAAAGGGATGTGCATTAAACGCACATCCCTTTCTCTATTATTATCTAATATCCCTCAGCGAAGCGGTCTTTTATTGGTGCTCAGCACGAAGCAAGTCATTCACTGTCTTCACAGGGTTGAAGGTGCTCACGGGTACCTCTACAAAAATGGTATTCCAACGGCTCATAGCGCCATTCCACAATCCTGGAAGCTCCAAAGCCAACAATTCCTTACCATCTTTGGACTTATGAGAGATAAAACCAGTCTTCTCATCCACAAAGTCAGGCAAATAGTATGGTTTGCCCTCCGCATCGCGCGTAGCACATACGAGATCTACAGGATTGAAGTGGGTCGCTTGTTGCATAAGCGCAGGGTCAGCAATTTGACTAGACTCTAAGATCTGGCAAGAGATCGTACCATCTTCTTCACGCACAAGGAATGGACCACCACCAGGCTCGCCTGTGTTCTTCACCACACCGCATACGCGCAATGGGCGTTGGAGTTTGGCTTTCTGATCTGCTGTAAGCGTAGGATCTTGGAGTTGCTCAAAGATCTTCTTTTGCTCTGTAACCAGCACACCAGCAAGGAGTTGTTTATAACGGACGGTATCGCCTTTGAGACGATCTGGCACTACGTTGTCAATATTCTTAATGAAGATCACATCCGCCTCTTGCTCGTTGAGATTCTCGATGAGCGCACCGTGACCACCTGGACGGAAAAGGAGTTTGCCATCTGCCGTACGGAATGGTGTACCGTCAGGGTTAGCCGCAAGGGTATCGGTAGATGGTTTTTGCTCGGAATAGGAGATATGGAACTTCACGCCCAACTTCTCCTCATATGCCGCTTGGTATTCCGCCAAATGCGCTTGGAAAAGAGGCAAATGCTCGTGGCTAACTGTAAAATGGATATTTACCTCGCCCTTAGAAGCAGCATACATGGCACCCTCAACCAAGTGCTCTAAAGCAGGGGTGCGAGCACCATCCTCGTATGAGTGGAAGAGGAGCAATCCTTTAGGCAGATTGCCGTAGTTCATATCTTTAAGTAGGTGACTTACTGCAGCTTGCTTATCGAGACCAGCCAACTGAGGAGCAAAAGCAAAATGCTCTTTCTCTGTGAGGAACTTATCAATAAACTTGGTTCTCTCGCCTGTCTCAAGGTACTCAAACAAGTCCTTGAACATACGACTAGCCGCACCACTAGCAGGAACAAACTTGAGCACAGTGTGTCCTTCGTTGAGGTAGTCTTGCCATGCTTTTACATAGGCATCAATCTCCTCTTCTGTAGGATTGAGCACTCCGTTTCCTACCGAAGCAGCAGAAACGATGTCTAGTTCTGGAAAACCAGTCGCAAAAGACTGAAGTTGTTTTAGGGCTTTCTCCTCAGAGATGCCACGCGCTTGAAGTTGCGCCAAATCAGATGGTGTAAACATGGTATAAATTGTGTTTTTTCGGTTAGCGTTGCAAAATTACGAAAAAAAACCTACATGCACAAACTTTTGCTCAATATTTTATCGTTTTGTTTGTGTATATACATTTTTTTTACTACTTTTGCAGTTGCATCCATGGCAGGTATCTATATACATATCCCTTTTTGTAAAAGTCGTTGCAGATACTGCGACTTTTTTTCTACTACCCAATTAGATAAACGGGAAGCATATGTCCATGCAGTCATTCAAGAATGGCAAAGTCATCAACCAAAATGGAGCCAGCAAGAGATTCGCACTATCTATTTGGGTGGAGGAACACCAAGTCTTATCCCTATTGAGAGTCTGCGCCTGCTACTCCACTCTATCCTTAGTAGCATCGATCCTGCTAGTGTTCAGGAGATTACCTTAGAAGCCAACCCTGGCGACATTACCGCCGAGAATATACGCGCATGGCGTGCCATGGGTATAAACCGACTGAGTATGGGTGTGCAGAGTTTTAACGACCGCCTATTGCAGCTCGTAGGCAGGCGCCACAGTACTGAGCAAGCCATCCAAGCCGTTAAGACGGCGCAAGCAGAAGGTATCTCCAATATTTCGATAGACCTGATGTACGCCTTGCCAGGGCAGACCATGACCGAGTGGCAAGCCGATATAGCCCAAGCCTTGGCACTACAGGTGCCTCATATCTCTAGTTACGGACTTATCTACGAAGAGGGAACTCCCCTGACTAAATGCTTAGAGCAAGGCAAAGTCATCGCCATAGATGAAGAGGAAGAGATGCAGATGTATGACTACCTCGTGGAGCAACTGACCCAACACGGATATGAGCATTACGAAGTGAGCAATTTTGGCATGCCAGGGCAACACTCCAAGCATAACTCGAGTTATTGGAACGATACCCCTTATTTAGGGTTAGGTGCAGGTGCACACAGTTATGACGGGAATATGCGATGGTGGAATATAGCAGACGTGGACACATATATCAGCCAAGCCATGAGCCACCAACTAAGACCAGAACAAGAAGTCATTAGTGCAGACGAACGGCATATGGAGCAAGTGATGTTGGGACTGCGAACGAATAAAGGTGTACCCTGCCATGCCGTCGATATGGACAAAGCACAAGCATATATCGCGAAGGGATATCTTAGATTGAGCGGAGAACAAGTCGTTGCCAACACCCAAGGGTATCATATATTAAATAGGATTATAGAAGACCTATTGTAGGCAGAATATATGTTGTACAATATAAATTGGGCTTTTTGCTTGTGTATGTGCTAATTTTTTCGTACCTTTGTATCGTTAAATAAAAACAAAAACATAAAACAATGAAAAAAATTCTTTTCCTATTGTCATTAATGACGCTCTGCGTCATGACCTCTTGCGCAAAACAAGAGCCTTATTTCCGTGCTACATGGGTGAGCACAGTTGCGAACATCGATTTTCCTAAACGTGCAGACATCGGCAATTGCGAAGCACAACAACAACATTTGATTGAGATGTTGGATGAGTTTCAAGCTATGAACCTCAACGCTATCGTGTTCCAAGTTCGTCCTACAGCGGATGCTCTCTACAAATCTGATTTGGAGCCATGGAGCCACTGGTTGACTGGCAAACAAGGTGAGCCTGCTAGCTATGATCCATTGGAGTTCGTATGTGCAGAGGCACACAAACGTGGTATCGATGTACACGTATGGATCAACCCTTACCGTGTGACTATCCCTGCAATGGATATCGATTCACTCGCACCTAGCCACATGTACCACCAACACCCAGAGTGGTTTGTGAAGTACGGCAAACAATGGTACTACAATCCAGCCTTGCAAGAGACTCGCGACTTCTTGTGCCAAGTGGTAGCAGACCTCGTGACTCGCTACGATATCCAAGCTATCCATATGGATGACTATTTCTATCCTTATCCTATCGCAGGTGAGGAGTTCCCTGATACACTCAACTTTGCTGCTGACCCACGTGGTTTTACCGACTTGGGCGACTGGCGTCGTGACAACGTGAACTTGGCTATTGAGCAAGTACACAATACCATTATCAGCATCAAGCCAGAGGTACAATTTGGTATTTCTCCATTCGGTATCTGGCGTAACAAGAAGAACGATGAGCGTGGTAGCGAGACCAATGGTCTGCAAAACTACGACCAACTCTATGCTGATATTCTCCTCTGGATGGAAGAGGGCTGGATCGACTACGTAGTACCACAACTCTATTGGGAGATTGGCAAGAAAGTCGCTGATTATGAGATCCTTGCTAAATGGTGGGCAGAGCACGCTACCGAGAAATGCCGCGTGTATATCGGTATGGCTCCATTCCATTTGGGCGAAGAGAAAGGTGCAGCTGCTTGGCGTGAGGGCAACGAGATTTGCCGACAATTGCGTCTCAACCAAACCATCCCAGGTATCACCGGTGAATGCTACTTCCGAGCTATTGACTTGTTGGAGAACCGCTGCAACTTGACCGACAGTCTCAAGCAAGTGTTCTATCCAACTTACGTACCTGCACCAAAGAAGTAGTTTGGTGTAAGGTGTAAAGTGTAAAATGTAAAGGACGGTGGATACATCGTCCTTTTTTTGTGGAGATATTTGGATTTATCAAAAAAAATTGTTACTTTTGCACAAAAATTGCAATATATGGAAATTATTATCGGAATTTTAGCATTTCTTCTCGTCGCAACTGTAGCAGTAGGTGTGTATATCATCGTGCGCCTACAAGACAAGTGCAAAGACAAAGAGATAGCATTAGCGACTAAACAAGCAGAACTGGACTTTGAGCGCAAAGCCAATGAGGAAGCACGCAAACTAGCAGATGAGAAACTGGTAGAACAAATCAAGTATCTCCAAACAGAACTCACCAATACCACTCAAAAACTACTGGATATTCGTAGCGAGAGATTAGAACAATCCAATAAGACACAAATGTCATCCATCATTGAACCACTCAAGGAGACCATCTCTAAGTTGGAAAAAGAAATGAAGGAGACCCAAACCCAACATGGCAATACCACCACGCGTCTTGAAACGAGCATCAAAAATCTGGTAGAAAAAACCGAATCCATTGGCAATCGTGCTGACCGCCTAGTTGAAACTCTGCTCTATCAACCTAAATCACAAGGCGATTGGGGAGAAATGATCGTCAAAGAAATGCTGGATAGTCAAGGTCTAAAAGAAGGCGTACACTACGTCTATCAACCTACCCTGCGCAACGAAAAAGGACAAACCCTGCGCAATGAGGAGACCAACAAACTCATGCGACCTGACTTCATCCTCCATTTGGATGACAAGGAAGATGTGATTATTGACTCCAAAATGACCATCACCTCTTATGATAATTATGTACACGCGAAGACAGACGAGGAACGCGAACAGTATGCCAAAGAGATTCTCATGAGTATCCATGGGCATATAGCCGAACTCAAACGTGCTAACTACTCCGCATACATGGAGAATGGCAGAAAATCAGCCGACTTTGTGTTTATGTTTATCCCTAACGAAGGCGCTATGCAAGTGGCATTGGCACACGAGAAGAATCTATGGCGTGACACTTTTGTCAAAGACCGCATTTTTATTGTCAGCGAAATGAACCTTTATGCCGCATTGCGCATTGTCAATATCACCTGGCGACAAATAGAGCAAAATAAGAGCTACGCCAAAGTGTTCCAAACAGTGGGTATGTTGCTGGACCGCCTAAACGGATTTATCGAGAAATTTGGTAAGATAGAACATGCACTTCAACAAGCCTCTAAAGCATACGACGAAGCCAACAACCAATTGATGGTCAGTTCGCAAAGCGTATTAAGCACTGGTAAACGCCTTAGCGAGATGGGTGTAAAGACCAAAAAAGCACTGCCCATTGCGAATTTAGAACCAGAAAACGAAGAATAGTCATTTTTCAAATATGCATCATATGAACAAGATTGTATTTATCACAGGAGCGTCCTCCGGTATTGGCGCTGCATGTGCCAAGAAATTTGCACAAGCCGGTTACGACTTGGTACTCAATGCACGCAGCGAAGACAAACTTCGCCCTCTGCTAGAAGAATTAGCTCAATCCTACTCCATCCAAATATGTCCATTAATCTTTGATGTGCGCGACCGTAAGGCTGCACAACAAGCCATAAATTCACTTCCAGAAGGATTCAAAGCGATTGACGTGCTGGTTAATAACGCAGGACTAGCGCTGGGAATGGACAAAGAATACGAGGGTATAGAAGAGAACTACGACACCATGATTGATACCAATATCACCGCCCTACTGATGATCACGCGCATGGTAGTTCCTGGCATGGTAGAACGTGGTAGAGGACATATCATCAATATCGGTTCGGTAGCTGGTGATGCAGCATACCCTGGAGGAAGCGTGTATTGCGCAACCAAAGCAGCCGTCAAAGTGCTGAGCGATGGATTGCGTATGGACTTGGTACATACTCCTTTGCGTGTGACCAACGTAAAACCAGGATTGGTGGAAACCAATTTTAGCATTACTCGCTTTGCAGGCGACAAAGAACGTGCAAATAAGGTATATCAAGGTATCCAACCATTGACAGGTGAGGATATTGCCGATGTGGTATATTATGCCGCTAGTGCTCCTGCCCATGTACAAATAGCAGAAGTATTGGTTTTGGCCACTCACCAAGCCAGTGGTAGTCTAGTTTACAGAGAATGACAGGTATGAAAAAAGGTCTTATTCTAGTTGGTATCATGAGCCTACTAATGGCATGCCAACATCAAGCCAACACCCATATGATAAAGGAAGAGAGTATCCAACAAGCGCTGACAAGTCTCACCCAAACCCATCCCAATGCTGATTTAGTATTGGCAGAGCGTGGTGTGAGACAGGTGGCTGCCCTCTGGCAAGAGGCAGATGGTACAGAGAGTGATTTTGTAGAATTGGTCACCGCCCATTATGCCGCTACCGCAGAGGAGAAAAAAGTACTCTACGACAGACTGTCCCATATCCTCGAACAATGTGGGCAAAGCGCTGATCTATTGAATAATACCCTACAAGAGCCTACTACCTTGGTTGGCAAAGGCGAACCAAGTACAGTGGATTGGATCATCAGCGGATATAGTCCTATGGCACATTTCACAGAAGATATGTTTGCCAACAAGATCGCCCATATCTGCGTGCTCAATTTTCCATCCTTTACCTTGGAAGAGAAGAACACATTAGGACAAGTATGGACTCGTCTAGAATGGGCTTACGCCCGTATGGGAGAGGTATTTAACACGCGTATCCCCGGCAGCGTATATGCCCACAGTGCACAAGCCATGAGCGAGGCTGAGAACTATATCGCTGGATACAATATCATGATGCACTGCTTACGCAACGAACAAGGGGAACAACTCTGGCAAGAACCTATGGCATTGCTATCCCACTGGAATTTGCGCGATGAACTGAAATCCAATTATGCCGTAGGCGATGAGGCGATGAGGCGAGAAGGTAAGGAAAAACAGGAGATGATCTATCAGGTGATGCTGCGTATTATCCACCAAGATATACCAGCATGCGTAGTGAATAATGCGGAATATCTGTGGAAACCCTATTCGAATGAAGTAACAGAGATTAGTAGTTCAGAAGTTCTGGAGGTTAGAAATTCAGGGGATGAGAGATACCAAAAGATATTGGATATTTTCCATGCCATGCAGCAGATAGACTCCTATCGTCCAGATGCACCTTCGCATGTGCTCCGCACTTTCAACGAAGATCTAGAGATAACCAAAGAGGAGATAGAGGCATTGTTCCTCCAACTCATCCAATCGGACGAGATCAAAGCAGTTGCGCAGATTATCCGTGAGCGTTTGGGACGAGAGTTGCGTCCATATGATATTTGGTATGACGGTTTCAAAAGCCGCAGCACACTATCCGAAGACAAATTGACCGCCCAAACACAATCGCGCTACCCTACCGCCCTTGCCTTTGAGAAAGATATGCCACGCATGTTAATGGATTTGGGCTTTGGCAAAGAACAAGCACAAGCTATTGCATCGCATATTGTGGTAGAAGCAGCTCGCGGCTCGGGCCATGCTCGTCCATGTGTAGGTCGCAACCAACCTGCACGCTTGCGCACGCGTATCAGTGATCAAGGTATGGACTACAAAGGATACAATATCGCCGTGCATGAGTTTGGTCACAATGTAGAGGAAGTCATATCACTCTACGATATAGACTATTACACCTTAGCCGGCATACCTAACACAGGTTTTACAGAGGCGAGTGCCTTCCTATTTCAGGGACGAGACTTGCAGTTGTTAGGTTATAAGGCGAAAGGCAATGAGGCAAAAGGCGAAGAGGTATTGGATATGATCTGGGGTATGTACGAGATCATGGGTGTGAGTCTAGTGGATATGGCTATGTGGGAATGGTTGTACGCCAACCCTAAAGCTACCGCTGCACAACTCCGCGAAGCGGTTATCGCCATTGCAGGGGATATATGGAACAAGTACTATGCTCCTTTGCTCGGCGAGCCAGACTGCCCATTGCTGGGTATCTATTCGCATATGGTAGGTTATGCGTTGTACTTACCTGCCTACCCAATTGGCAATATCGTACAATTTCAATTGGAGGAACACTTAGCTAAGTGCCAAACTCCTGCTGAATTTGCTAAAGAATACAGCCGCATCTATCAACAAGGCAAACTGACTCCGGATGCATGGATGCGAGGTGCCGTGGGAGAAGCCATGAGCATAGAGCCTATACTCAATGCCGTACGCAATTATTTTAACGCCCACGGATTTCACGGATGGGACACGGATGAGATTTTACTCCAAAAATTATAAAATATTATAGAAAATTAGGCAAAAATTATTTTTAGGTAACAAAAATACGCTTCGCTATAAAAATTACAATAAATCAATTGATATATTTTGGTTTGCTCAGAAGGGCAACTCGTTGCCAGGTGAGCAAAACAAAATTTAAGTCTAGCTCTAAATTATCCAAAATTATTTAACGCCCACGGATAACACGGATACACACAGATTATCTCGGTTGAGATCAGTGATAATCAGTGAGATCAGTGGGACATATCAAGGCGATGAGACGAGAGGCAAAATACATATACAATAAAAGGGAGCATTAAAAAGCTCCCTTTTATATTCTAGCATATCTAGCAGCACTAGTTGAGCTAGGATTAGACAATCTTCGCAGGAATCAATTTCTCGCGAATCTTGATGTAGATGATGGTCTCTTTCTTAGCAAAAGCAGTCTTGACATAGCCCATACCTACACCTACCTTGGTGGTTGGCAACATAATACCACTTGTCACATTACCAATGGTATTACCCTCTGCATCGCAGATCTCATAACCACAGCGTGGGATAGCACGCTCTTGGCACTCAAAGTGCACCAACTTACGTTGTACGCCCTCTGCTTTTTGCTTGAGCAGGAACTCTTTATCGATAAAGTCCTTGGCATCGAACTTGGTAATCCAACCCAATCCTGCCTCCAATGGAGAAGTAGTATCATCAATATCGTGACCATAGAGGCAGTACCATTTCTCTAGACGCAAACTATCACGAGCACCCAAACCAATAGGAGCCAAACCAAAAGGTTTGCCTACCTCAAAGAGTGCATCCCAGATTTGTTGGCTGTGCTCTTTAGGGAAATACAACTCAAAACCACCTGCACCTGTATAACCTGTATTACTTAAAATAACACCCTGTACACCTGCGAATGACCACTCGCGGAAAGCGTAGTAAGGAATCGCGCTCAAATCTGCATCCGTCAACAATTGGAGCATCTCAGTAGCCTTAGGACCCTGAACTGCCAATTGACCATAGCGATCGCTCGCATTCTCGAGTTGTACACCAAAGGTATTGTGCTCATTGACCCATGCCCAGTCTTTGTCGATATTGCCTGCATTGACTACGAGGAGGTATTTGGTAGTTGAATATTTGTAAATGATCAAGTCATCCACGATACCACCTTTGCCATTAGGGAAGCAAGTGTATTGCGCTTTGCCTGCCTCGAGTTTGCTTACATCGTTGGTAGTGATATATTGCAAGAAGTCCAAAGCTTTCTCACCTTTTACCCAAAACTCACCCATATGGCTCACATCAAACACACCTACGCCTTCGCGCACAATCATGTGTTCTTGGTTGATACCAGTTGGATACTGAATAGGCATGTTGAAGCCCGCAAAATCTGCCATCTTCGCTCCCAGAGCGATATGGATGTCTGTAAATGGAGTTGTTTTCATATATTCTCGCCTTTAAATTTTAATCTCTAAACACTAAACTCTAAACACTAAACTATCTTGCAAATCTACGCTTTGCGTACAATTTGCAAGATTACTTCCATGGCTTTCTCCATAGATGGAATAGGCAAATATTCATAGCGGCTATGGAAGTTTACACCACCCGCAAAAATATTAGGGCATGGAAGTCCCTCAAATGAGAGACGTGCACCATCTGTTCCACCACGAATAGGCTGTACCTTAGGTGTTACGCCGACCTCTTTCATTGCCTCTTCAACCAAAGTTACGATATGCATGACGGGCTCTACCTTCTCACGCATATTATAGTATTGGTCACGGATCTCAATCTCTACGGTGCCCTCGCCATATTCTTGGTTTACCTTACGTACCAAGTGCTCCATCTCGCGTTTGCGGCTCTCAAAACGAGCACGATCATGGTCACGGATGATATATTGAAGCGTAGTCTCCTCTACACTACCATTCATAGCAATCAAGTGGTAGAAACCCTCATAACCTTGTGTATGCTCAGGCGTCTCCCAACGAGGAAGCATCATAGCCAAGTGATTAGCAATACGCATAGAGTTGATCATCTTGTGGTAGCCATAACCAGGGTGCACATTCACACCATGTACCTTGATCTTGCAACCCGCAGCATTGAAGTTCTCATACTCCAATTCGCCTATCGCACCACCATCCATGGTATAAGCGAAGTCACAACCAAACTTCTCCACATCAAAGTGGTCTGCACCTTGACCAATCTCCTCATCTGGCGTAAAGCCCACACGAATCTTGCCGTGCTTGATTTCAGGATGTTGAATCAAATATTCGCATGCGGTTACGATCTCAGCCAAACCCGCTTTGTCATCCGCACCAAGGAGAGTAGTACCATCGGTCATAATAATATCTTGACCCTTGTAATCCAGTATCTCAGGATATTTAGCTACCTCAAAAACGATATTCTTCTCTGCATTGAGCACCACATCATGACCGTCATAATTTTTGACGATATGCGCCTTGACATTCTTACCGCTTGCATCTGGCGCAGTGTCCATGTGGGCAATAAAACCAATAGTAGGTTTTCCCTCTACATTGGCAGGCAATGTAGCCATCACGTAGCCATTCTCGTCCAGTGTTACCTCTTGCATACCAATCTCTTTGAGTTCAGCAGCTAAGTACTGCGCAAACTCCATTTGTCCTGGTGTGGACGGAGTCATGTTGGTTTCATCATCTGAAGTTGTGCAAAAACTTACATACTTCAAAAATCTTTCTGTAATGTTCATAGTACTATATTCATTTTGTTAAAATCTTGTTTTTCCCAAGCAAGTATATTATCACATACATTCTCACACATAGCTATACGCCCTTCCCACGTACCCGTTCCTGTATGAGGAGAAAGCACTACATTATCTAGTTCCAATAGTTCGGGCGTTATCTGTGGTTCTTGCTCATACACATCCATGGCTGCACCAGCAATCTCGCCTTTCTTGAGTGCCTCGACCAGAGCTTGCTCACACACATGCGCACCGCGTGCAGTATTGATAAGATAAGCCGTAGGCTTCATCATCTTGAGTTCCTTCTCACCTATCAAATGTTTCACTTCTGGTGTATATGGCAAGTTAAGACTCACAAAATCAGCCGTCTGGAGTAGTTCTTCTTGAGTCACATACTTCGCCTGGTCGGCTATTGGAGATTGGTTATTGGCAATTGGGCGACGATTATGATAAATGATGGTCATACCTGCTGCAATGGCTCTGCGGGCTAAGGCTTGACCTATGCGTCCCATACCTATGATACCTAAAGTCTTGCCATAGAGTGAGTGACTAAGGTTGTTCATCACGCCAAAAGGTTCTGCTGTACCCGCACGCAGTTTTCTATCAAACTCTGCTGTACGTCTTGCCACATCATGCATCAAGGCAAAAGCCAATTCTGCCGTTGGCTCAATCACAGGATGTGGGGTATTAGTCACACGAATACCACGCTCACGGCAAGCATCCAAGTCGATATTATTAAATCCTACTCCGAAGTTCGTGATCAAACGTAAACATGGTGCACTTTCGATCATCTCTCGCGTAACGCGATAGTCAAAAGTGCTCACCAACACCTCTGCCTCCTCTAGTGGAGCATAGCGTTCATGCCCTTGTAAGCGTTGGAATCCCTCCTTAGGTAATATGGTTGTAAATGCGATTTTCATGGTGGTGTAGTATTATTTTCCTCCTACAAGTTTTTTGATTTCGCTTAGTTTGTTCAAGGCATCTAGCGGAGTCAAATTATTGATATCCAAATTCTTTACTTCATCTCGTATTTGCTCTAGAACAGGGTCATCTAGCTGGAAAAAGCTCAATTGCATACCGCTAGGTGCACTCACAGTAGCCTTGCCACTACCTATCGTTTCTTGGCTATTGGCGATTGGCGATTGGCTATGGTCGGTCTCTAGATCCTTGAGTATTTGGTTAGCGCGTTGGATAATAGAGGATGGCATACCGGCTAGTTTAGCCACATGGATACCAAAACTATGCTCCGAGCCACCACGCACCAACTTACGCATAAAAATCACCTTGCCATTGGCTTCACGCACAGAGACATTGTAGTTACGAATACGTTGGAAACTCTCCTCCATCTCGTTAAGTTCATGGTAGTGCGTAGCAAACAACGTCTTAGCATGTCCTCGCTGTTCATGGATATACTCCACAATAGCCCATGCAATAGAGATGCCATCGTAGGTACTTGTTCCGCGTCCCAACTCATCGAAAAGCACCAAACTGCGCTCACTCAAGTTATTCAAGATACTAGCCGCCTCGTTCATCTCCACCATAAAGGTACTCTCGCCTAAGGAGATATTATCGCTCGCACCTACACGGGTAAAGATCTTATCCACCACACCGATGCTAGCACTCTCAGCAGGGACGAAACTACCCATCTGAGCCATCAGCACAATCAATGCTGTTTGACGCAACAAAGCTGACTTACCCGCCATATTTGGACCTGTGATGATGATAATCTGCTGTCCATTGTTATCTAGCAGCACGTCGTTAGGCACATACTCTTCGTCCAATGGTAATTGCTTCTCAATCACAGGGTGACGACCTTGACGAATATCTATCACCAGGCTATCATTGATCGCTGGACACACATACTTATTCTCCACTGCTACCGCAGCAAAACCCATCAGGCAGTCCAATTGCGCAATCACATTGGCGTTGGTCTGCATTTGGCTCACATACTCGGTAAGCGCCAACATGAGTTCGGTATAAAGGCGGGTTTCAATGATTTGAATCTGTCCTTCTGCATTGAGGATCTTGTCCTCATATTCTTTGAGTTCCTGCGTGATATAACGTTCGGCATTAACGAGTGTCTGCTTGCGAATCCACTCCTCTGGCACTTGATCCTTGTAGGTATTGCGCACCTCTAGATAATAACCAAAGACATTATTGTATCCTATCTTTAGGCTTGATATACCCGTGGTTTCGATCTCACGTTGTTGTATCTGCAATAGTCGCTCTTTGCCATGGGCTTGGATATCACGCAAGTCATCTAGTTCTGCATTGATACCTCTTGCTATAGTATTCGGACGTCCTTGTACTGCCGGTGGGTCAGGAGTGATCTCACGTTTGATACGCTCACGAATCTCTGTGCAGAGACTCAACTGTTCACCCAAAAGTTGTAGATAGTTATTCTCCGTTGCACTCTCACAAATAGTTTTGATAGGAGCAATAGCATCCAATGCTACACCCAGTTGAATCATCTCACGAGGAGAGATCCTGCCGGTAGATATCTTGCTCACAATACGCTCCATATCCATGATACGCTCTAGGCTCTCACGAATAGTAGCTCGCTCTTGTGGGTGTTTGAATAGATACTCCACCACGGTCTGGCGATTGCGTATAGCACGCACATCCTTGAGTGGAAAAGCTAGCCATCTATGCAACAATCGTCCACCCATAGGGGTAGTGGTACGATCAATAATTTGGTATAGTGTCACACTATCCTCTCGCTGGCCACCCAACAACTCCAGATTACGGATTGTAAAGCGGTCCATCCACACATATTTATCCTCCTCTATACGACTAAGGTGTTGTATATGACCTGTTTGCAAGTGCTGAGTAGCATCCAAATAATGCAATATTGCACCCGCAGCTATCACACCTTCAGGCAATTGATCCACACCAAAACCCTTCAAGTTCTGCACTTGAAACTGCTTGGTAAGACGATCCATAGCCGCATCACGAGTCATCATCCAGTCGTCTAGCTCAAAAGTAAAATACTTCGATCCAAAAGCTGACTCTATATTGGTTTTCTTGCCACGCAAATAGAGTACCTCTTTAGGCGCAAAGTTAACCAGGAGTTTGTCAATATAATCCGCTGTTCCCTCTGCCACTAGATATTCACCCGTGGAGATATCTAGAAAGGCAACACCTACGGTCTTCTTGCCAAAATGCACACATGCCAACCAGTTGTTCTCTTTTTGTTGGAGGGTAGTATCCGAATAACTTACACCCGGAGTGACTAATTCCGTCACACCACGTTTGACTAGTTTCTTAGTCAGTTTAGGGTCTTCCAATTGGTCACAGATAGCCACACGAAGACCGGCACGAACCAATTTAGGCAGGTAAGTATCTAGCGCATGGAATGGAAAACCTGCCATCTCCAATGCTTTAGCCTCTTTGCTTGCACCATTGCTGCGATGCGTGAGAGTGATATTCAATATCTTGCTCGCACGTACCGCATCCTCTGCATATGTCTCATAAAAGTCGCCACAACGAAACAGCAATATCGCATCTGGATATTGATTCTTAATCTCGCGAAACTGTCGCATCATTGGCGTCTCTTGTGCATCTATCTTTGCCATTTCCTCTAAACACTAAACTCTAAACTACTTTATCTTCACATCCACCTTGAGGTTGAACATACGCCCCGTTAGGTAGTTAGGGCTAGCCCACTGCATACCATCAGCGGCATTCACCCAATAATAACTATTGACATTCTTCCAACCGATCAAGTTGAACACTTCAAACATAATACTCCAACTCTCTATATGCTTAGCCTTGGCCATCCATTTATCTTTTTTGCTAGAGAAAATACGACTGGCACCAATGTCCACACGGCGATAATCACCCATATGTCCTAAATAACGCATCTTCTCATTGCGTGGATAACCGAAAGGAAGACCCTCGCTCCAGATAAACTTCAAGTGGAATCGATATTGAGGAATCTGCGGAAGATAATCTTGAAAATACATCGTCACATTGTATCGTTGTTTTTGTGGATTAGGTATCCAATCGCAATATCCGCATTGACACGCTTCTGAACAAGCCATACCAAGCTTATCATTTATAAAGCGCATACGACTATGCATGGTAGAGAAACTAATCCAAGAATCAGCACCTGGAGCCAACTCGCCAAAGAGTTTCAAATCCAAACCCACCGTATATCCTTCGCTATCATTAACACCCGAATATCTCACACGCACATTGTCCACCGTATAGCTCTCCATGCGGTCAATGTATTTACCATACGCTTCTGCCGTAAACTTAAATGGTCGCCCCCACGCACGGAAATAATAATCCGCACCCAATACCAATTGGTGTGAACGTTGGGCCTTGAGTTTATTATTTAGGTGAATACGATACACACCATTTTCATCCTGAATCGTCTGGCGCAACTCTTTGTAGAATGGAGCTTGATAGTATATACCCGTTGCCACTCGGAATGTAAAGTCACGTTTCCAACCTGGCATCCAAACCACACTCACACGCGGACTAGGCAGCACCTCATTGGTATAACTCCACCAGTTCATACGCACACCAGCATTCAGATACACTTTACCCTGAGCAGTAGTCCAATGATGAGTATTCTGAGCATAGGCTTGAAGACGCCCACTCAACATATTAGTCGTACCTTTGAGTGCATAATAGAGCGCCATCTCTTGTTCCAAATTAGGCAAACTATATCCCATCGAATCACGCCATTCCCACTCACTAATACGATCATTAACCATTTCTAGTTGACCACTCACTCCCCATTTGAGAGTGTTACTGCCTTTGTTCCATTCTCCAGTATGCGCCAAAGTAACTACACTGGCCTGAAGGGTATTGCGTGCATGCTCATGAAACTCCCCCTTACCCAGCAGATTCTGATTACCATCAGGGGTAGTCACAGCACCATTCGCATTATTGCCTCCCCCACTCTCTTCTCCGCTCATATCTTGCTGACGCAACATATACTCACTACGTATATCAAATGTCTCTTGCTCGTGGGTATAGTAACCACTCAAGTCAAAGCCTATTTTCACAGAAGGAGACACCTTACCATGGGCACTCAATGCAGCAAAGGCAGTACGAAATACATCCTTCTCTTGACCTTCGTAGTAAATAGTATTCCTTACGGCATTCTGCATGGTACCAAAACTTGTCACAGAGGAATCAGGAACGAACTCATAACTATTCTGCGAGAAGTTACCCAACAATCTTATTTCCCATGCCTCATCGCCTTCTCGCCTCTCGCCTTTCGCCTTATTGCCTACTTTCCACGTCATCTGTGTTTGGTAGTCCACGAAGTTCGGACTATAGTTACCTTTGGTATCTAATGCACCCAACATATACTTGGATGTCTTGTAGCGAATACCATGCATTTGACTTTGGGTAGAATCACCCCAACCCACATAGCCACTTGCGCCTAAAATACTCAAACTCAATCTAGACTCCAATTCGGTAGGACGTTTGTATTGTATATCCAATACAGACGACATCTTATCGCCATATTGGGCATCAAAACCACCCGCAGAGAAATCCACACTCTCCACCATATCGGTATTGACAAAACTCAGACCCTCTTGTTGTCCACTGCGAATCAACAATGGTCGATGCACTTCTAAACCATTGACATATACCGAGTTCTCATCAAAACTACCACCACGAACATTATACTGACTACTCATCTCATTGTTCTGACGAACACCGGCAAAAGTCACCAACATACTCTCTATACCACCTCCGGCAGCATCGGGCATCAAACGAGCCACACTCACATCGCCACGCTCCATATGACCTGTTTGGCGTTGAATACCTCGTACAGTCACTTCGCTAAGCATCTCCTCGTTGGTAGGCAATACAACATTCACGCCCAACACTTGATTGGTCGTGTATATCTGCTGACGAATAGTCTCATAACCGATCATGGAATATACCAACACAATGGTATCGGATTGCTCTACCGTCAGGTCATAGTAGCCATTTTGATTGGTGGAAGTACCTATGGTTGTTCCCTCTACATATACATTGGCCAACTCTACGCCTCGGTTATCTGTCCCTAATACATATCCATAGATACGCACATCATGCGCATGCGCGAGAGAGGTCACTAGAACCCCTATCAACAAACATATATAACGACAAAAATTGCGCATATCTTCAAATTCACCAATTTGCCTACAAAGGTACTATTTTTTTTGCATATATGCAAACATTACGCCTTGTAAAAATAATTTTGGTTAATTTTCTATAATATTCTTATCTCGCATTCGCTCGAACGATTAATTCTATAATTTTGGGATTGCTAATATATACGCTTCGTAATACACCGTTATCGCGGCTTGGGTTTGTATTGCTACACTTCGCTTCGTAATACAAAGAAAAAAGCCGTCATCGCGACGGCTATTTTTCCATAGTATTAGTCTGTTTGATTTTTAAGGTACAAAAAAGATTGTGTCGATTTTTAAATCCGCTGCAAAGGTACTGCTTTTTTCTCACACTAGCAAGAGTTTTTTATATGTTGTGCAACACGTTTTTAGCAAAAACAGCTTAAATATGTTGTAAAACATACGTTTTCGGAGCCTCTGGCTACCGTCTTTCTAACTCAATCACCTCTAAATCGCGAATTTCTTTGCCATCAATCACAAACCTCAGCAATGTCTGTACCGTCTGCCAACCTTGTTTACCCGCTGCACCGGGGTTCATCGTCAGCATCTGCCAAGTGGGGTCGTATTGCACCTTCAAAATATGACTATGTCCGCAGACGAATAACTGTGGTGTCTCTTTCTTGAACATGGGCAACAACCATGGATTATATTTCCCTGGATATCCTCCAATATGCGTCATCAGCACGTTCACATCTTCCACGCGGAAACGATAGAACTCACTCAACGAATACCGTACATCGCCGCTATCCATATTGCCATAGACCGCACGTGTGGGCTTGAACTCACGCAAGTGTTGCAGCACCATGGCGCTGCCTATATCCCCTGCATGCCATATCTCATCCACCTCCGCAAAGTGCTCCAATACGCGTGGATCCAGATAACTATGGGTATCACTCAATAAGCCAATGCGAGTCATGGGGCTATCGTTTTTCGGCGCGATTCATAATTAGGATACAGACTATCACGGAAGCAATAGCTACGGACAAGAAGAATACCACATCTCGCAAATCCACCACACCGCGTGAAATACTGCTATAGTGATCTTGTAGCACAACCCAATAGAGTACAAAGCAACTCACTCCTCCCAAGATAAATGATACTAACTGGCTGCGGGTCAACGTGCTACATAACATACCAACACCCATAAACGAAGCACTTAAGAACACCAATCCCATCATCGATCCCACGAATTGTCCACCATCGATATTTCCAATAGGCTCTGCCATATAGAAGACGATGAAGTAGTGCACCACACAAGGCAATAATGCCAACACCATGAGCACAAAAGCTGCCATATATTTAGCTACGACAATCTTCCAAAGGGCAATAGGCTGCGCACGCAGCAGGAGCCATGTGCCGCTTTGTCGCTCTTCTGCAAAAAGCCTCATGGTCAATGCGGGACATACTAGCATCAGTAACCACGGAGCAATCTGGAATAGTCCATCTACCTGCGCATACCCCGACTCAATAACATTCCATTGCCCTGGTATCACCCACAGAAAAAGACTAATAGCCAAGAGAAACAACCCAATCACGATATACGCAATCGGCGTGGAGAAGTAATATGAAAGTTCTTTCCTAAACACTAAACTCTAAACACTAAACTACTTCTTCACAGGAGTCTTTGGGAAAATAACCCAGAACGCCAAGGCAACCACCAAGGCAAAGCCTGCAAAGATATACCAACTAGTTTGCCAGCCTTGCCAAATAGCCATAGGACCTGCTGCTATCACTGACTCGGCGTTCACAAAGTGATTAACAATCGCTTGTGCTGCCAAGGTACCGATTGTAGCACCAAAGCCGTTGGTCATCATCACGAACAATCCTTGTGCGCTGGAGCGTTGGCTTGGGTCGGTCTCTTGATCTACATACAACGAACCTGAGATATTAAAGAAGTCGAAAGCAAAGCCATAAACGATACAACTCAACACAAACAAGATTACGCCCGGCATACCTGGATTACCTGCACCAAAGAAACCGAAGCGCAATACCCATGCTAACATAGCCATCAGCATCACCGACTTGATACCAAACTTCTTCAAGAAGAATGGGATAAATAAGATGCACAACGCCTCGCAAATTTGAGAGATAGAGATGAGCATATTGGCATGTTGAACACCGAAAGTATCAGCGAACTCCTCTATCGCGCCAAAACTGGTAATGAATGGGTTAGCATAACCGTTGGTGATTTGCAAACACATACCAAGCAACATAGAGAAGATGAAGAACACCGCCATTTTCTTTTGTTTGAACAAAGCAAATGACTCCAATCCCAATGCCTCAACGAGCGACTTATTCTCTACATGCCCCTTCACTGGACAAGCAGGCAAGGTTAATGAGTAGATAGCCAATACGATACTCAAACCACCACTCACAAGGAACTGATTAGGAGTAGCTTGGAAACCACACAAATCCACCACCCACATGGTTACGATAAAACCTACTGTACCGAGCACACGGATAGGTGGGAAAGACTTAACTGTATCGAGGTTAGCTTGTGTCAACGCGGTGTAAGCCACAGAGTTACTCAACGCCAAGGTTGGCATAAAGAATGCCACAGAAGCGGTATAGAGTGAGAAGAGTGTAGCAAATTGTACACCATCACCTGCCATAAGTGCGTATGCACCTGTGGTAATCATAAAGGTACCTGCGAGTGCGTGGCAGAGACTCAATGCTTTTTGTGCAGGAATCCAGCGGTCAGCCACGATACCCATGAGGGCAGGCATAAAGAGACTTACGATACCTTGGATAGAATAGAACCAACCTATATTGGTTGCCATACCGTGCGTAGCAAGGTAGGTACCCATTGATGTTAAATACGCTCCCCAAACAGCAAATTCGAGGAAGTTCATTACGGTCAAACGAAACTTGATATTCTTCATATCTATTTGATTTTTAGTTAAAATTCACTCGTAAAGTGGAACTTAATGTTCTTATAGTCGCTCTGTGCCATTTGTAACACATAGCCACTATCTGCCATAAACACATCACGTCCTTCCTTGTCCTTTGCCATATACTGCGCTTTGCGTTTCTTGAACATCTCCAACTCAGCTTCGTTGTCTGACTCTATCCAGCATGCCTTGTACATCTGCAATGGTTCCCAACGGCATTTGGCTTGATACTCATGCTCCAAGCGGTGTTGGATAACTTCAAACTGCAATTGTCCTACTGTACCGACAATCTTGCGACCATTGAACTGGCTGACAAATAACTGTGCCACACCTTCGTCCATGAGTTGGCTGACGCCTTTATCCAACTGCTTTTGCTTCATTGGGTCGGCATTCTCGATATACTTAAACATCTCTGGCGAGAAAGATGGCAAGCCCTTGAAGTGGAGGTTTTCGCCTGCAGTCAAGGTGTCACCAATCTTGAAGTTGCCTGTATCTGGCAAACCTACTATATCGCCAGCAAATGCCTCATCTACTGTCTCTTTGCGTTGAGCCATGAAGCAGGTAGGAGCAGAGAAACGCATTTGACGATTCTCGCGCACGTGTTTATAATAGGTGTTACGCACGAACTTACCGCTACAAATCTTGAAGAAAGCGATACATGAGCGGTGGTTAGGGTCCATATTGGCGTGGATTTTGAAGCAGAATGCGGTAAATCCATCTTCCATTGGTTCTACTTTACGCTCTACCGCCTCCACAGGACGTGGAGAAGGAGCAATTTGAACAAAACATTCCAAGAGTTCCTTGACACCGAAAGTGTTCAACGCTGAACCAAAGAACACAGGAGCCAAATCACCCGCCAAATAGTCCTCGCGAGAGAAAGGATTATACACACCCTCAATCATCTCCAGATCCTCTTGGAGTTTGAGGGCATCTTGCTCGCCAACAAGCTCGGCAATCTGTGGGTCGTTTACGTTGTCAAAACGCAATGATTCAGTGACTTGCGTCTTATTGGGCGTATAGAGATCAAGGGTCGATTGGAAAATATTGTACACGCCTTTGAATCGCTCGCCGCTGTTAATTGGCCATGAGAGTGGGCGCACATGGATGCCGAGTTCGCTCTCTACCTCGTCCATCAGATCGAAGGGGTCTTTACCCTCACGGTCCATCTTATTAACAAAGACCATCACAGGCGTCTTGCGCATACGGCAGACTTGCATAAGACGGCGTGTTTGGGTCTCCACACCCTTGGCAGAGTCAATGACGATGACTACGGAATCCACAGCAGTCAGTGTGCGGAAAGTATCCTCCGCAAAATCCTGGTGACCAGGGGTATCAAGAATATTGATATGATAGTTATTATAGTCAAAACCCATCACAGAGGTAGCCACAGAGATACCACGTTGTTTCTCAATCTCCATCCAGTCAGAGGTAGCAGTCTTACGGATTTTGTTGGATTTCACCGCTCCTGCCACGTGGATAGCACCTCCATAAAGAAGAAGTTTTTCAGTCAATGTTGTCTTACCCGCATCCGGGTGAGAGATAATCGCAAAGGTTCTGCGACGAAGGATTTCTTGTTGTTCAGCGTTACTTAGCATTGGTTATAAAAGTAGTTCTTATCTCGCCAAAAGGCTCAAACGATTAGTTCAGTATAGTTTAGATGCCCTTCGGGCTGTTCAATAGTTTAGAATTGGGGTGCAAAGGTACGAAAAATTTTAGAGAAAAACAAAAATAATAGAAAATTATCCTAATTTTAGCCAAAATTATTGTTCCGATTTGTGTTATCAGAAAAAAAATTGTACCTTTGTGGCGCAAAAAAAAATTTGAACGAAATATGAAAGAGATTATTTCTACACAAAATGCACCAGCAGCTATTGGTGCATACAGTCAAGCAGTAGTTGCAAACGGCATGTTGTTTGCTAGTGGACAATTGGGTATTGACCCAGCAACAGGAGAGTTTGCAGGTGCGGATTTCCGCAGCCAAGCTGAGCAAGCCGTTAAGAACGTAGCAGCTATCCTTGAAGCTGCAGGTACAGACGCTAGTCATGTGGTTAAAACCACTGTCTTCTTGACAGATATGGCTAATTTTGCTGTGCTTAACGAAGTGTACTCTACCCTCTTTGCTGCTCCATTCCCAGCTCGTTCTGCCGTAGCAGTAGCTGCGTTACCAAAAGGAGGATTGGTAGAAATAGAAATCCTAGCAGTATTATAGTGGATACGGTATTGATTATACTCGGGGCGATATGCCTACTGGTGGGTATTGCAGGATGTATTCTCCCCGTTTTGCCTGGAGTACCATTAGCATATGGCGGATTGGTGCTGCTGCATTTCACGGACAAAGTGGATTTCTCATGGCAGTTCCTCACTATTTGGGGCGTAGTCACGGTGGTGGTACAAGTACTAGACTACTTCATCCCCGCTTGGGGAACTAAGAAGTTTGGCGGAAGTAAATGGGGCGTATGGGGTAGTACCATAGGCCTCTTTGTTGGACTAGTGATGGGACCTATGGGAATCGTAATAGGACCATTCATTGGTGCCGTAATAGGAGAGCTAATGTACTTTAACCAACACCCACAAACCAATGATACACAAGCACCTAACTCTAATTTCAACAAAGCTCTCCGTGCAGGTTTTGGTTCGTTTATAGGACTGCTAGCAGGCACATTATTAAAACTGGTGTGCTGCGTATGGATGGCGGTAGAGTTTGTGAAAGTGCTAATGTAGAAGTTCAGGAGTTTAGAAGTATATGAAAGAGAAAGGAATGCCCGTAGTGGCAATGGTATATGATTTTGACGGGACACTAGCTCCTGGAAACATGCAGGAGTTTGGTCTACTGAAAGCATTGGGATATGATAATCCTAATGACTTTTGGGATTTATGCGATCACCTCGCCCACACCCATGATGCAGGAAGTATATCTGTGGTCATGTATGCCCTCCAATCCGAGGCTAAACGAGCAGGCATACCTTTGACACGCGAACGACTGCAAGCCTTTGGGCAAGAAGTGAGTTTCTTCCCTGGTGTACTAGAATGGTTTGAAAAGATCAATGCCTATGCCACAGAAATAGGCGTGAAAGTAAAGCATTACATCAATAGTTCGGGTGTGAAGGAAATGGTAGAGGGTTGCGCCATTGCTAAGCACTTTGAGAAGATTTACGCATGCTCCTATCTATATGATAACCAAGGAGAAGCGTGTTGGCCAGCCGTAGTGGTGGACTATACCAAAAAGACTCAGTTTCTTTTTAAGATTAGCAAAGGTATTTTGGAAGTTAGCGACAAAGTACGCGTCAATGAATACATGCCAGAAGAAGAACGCCCTGTTCCGCTGGATAGAATGATCTACTTCGGCGATGGAGAGACCGATGTGCCATGTATGCGAACCGTCAAAGCAGGAGGAGGATATAGTTTTGCTGTCTATGGCAACGAGAAAAAACAAAAAGTAGCCCAACAACTATTATCCGAAGGTCGTGTCAACTTTGCTTGCGAAGCCGACTACACCCAAGACGGAGATATGATGCGAATCGTTAAACATATCCTAGACAAAGCCAAAGCAGACTACACACTAGACCAGATTGAACAAGAAAAATAGAGATTTTTTCAAAATTTCCTTCAGTATTCCTTCGGAGTTCTTTCGGAGTTCCTTCGGAGTGGTATCGGAGTGGTAACGGTATCAACTAAGTATTAGAGAGTAAGTCTCCTATCACTTGTGGTAGGAGATTTTTTTCGGCTTGTTGGACACGTTGGGCTAGTTTTTCTGGAGTATCAACGGGCATAACAGGTACGGAGGATTGGGCAATAATAGTACCTCCATCTACCTCGGCACTTACATAGTGAACCGTGCAACCAGACTGCTCTTCACCAGCATCTAACACAGCCTCATGGACACGAATACCATACATACCCTTACCGCCAAACTTAGGTAATAAAGAGGGGTGGATGTTGATAATCTTCTTATCCCATTTCTCGCAAAACCATTGTGGTATAATCGCCAAGAAACCCGCTAGGACAATAAGTTGGATCTGATGTTGGGTTAAAATTTGGTCAATCTCCTGCCAATCCTTGGACAACAAAGTAGTGATGCCTTCTTGCTCAGCTCGCTCCTGTGCTTTACAGGCACGATTAACGACAACCAAAGAGACTTGGTAGTTATAACGCTCTTGGCAATCCATAAGCGCTTGAAGCGTAGTACCTGTTCCAGAAGCAAATACAGCTAGCATGATTAGGGTTGGATAAAGATTTTCTTACCGTTTTGTATATAAATACCCGATTTCATCGGAGAATTGACTGGTTGTCCTAAGAGATCAAACACCCTATTATCTACAGGGCGAACAACATTCTCAACAGCGGTAGATACATTATCTCGATAAAACTCACCTGCATTCAAGAAAGCATATCGGCGTTGTATCCAATCATAGATAAAATCTAACTCTTGCTGCAAGTTTAGTTCGTATCCACCGATGTCAGAATCTCTACTCCATTTCTGTTCTTCACGTGCTGCTGCGCCACCACGGATAAAATGATGGATATAATTTTCATAACGAGCGTACAATGAATCGGGATGGAGATGAGTTTGACACAACTCCCAATACCGCTCCTTAACTGCCTTGTTATACTCAGGAATTTTGATCATTCGATTCAAAACCATCAATAGATTTTGCGTACGCATGTCTATTTCAGGTCCAAAACCACTTGGATGTGGTTTAGTAGGATTATATCCTTGTCCTGCAGTGCAATCTAGATCCCATACCGCTATGGTTAATTTCTTATCTTGCTGCCCATCATAGCAGACCCAAAACATATTCTTACCATTGTTATCCTGCGCCACCAAGATATTAATGAGTAGATAGTAATCAATTAAAACAGGCACATCAAAATACTCATCCAAATAGAGTTTGAACTCGGGATCAGTACTATTCAACGCAAAATTAATGGCATTATAGAGAATGGAGTAGTCTGTCGGATTAACATCCTCAAAATCAGGATATTTTGTTTCAAAACCACGATATACTTCTTGGGTATTATCGTAGTCCTTGATGTCATACATACTCGTTCCATCCCAAGAATCAGATTTCCATAAATGACCATGGAAAATATTGTTATCTTCGTCGTGCTCAACTATTTGTGTTTGTTCCTGATCTATGTTCTCAGTCAAGGAATAGATACCGCGGTACTCGCTATTAAGAAAAACCTCAACAAACTGTCCTCTTACACTAGTCAAAGCCTCTGGAGCTTGTTCTATATAATAAGGTTGGCGAGCCATATCGTGCCATAGCTCATGACCTATCTGATTGCGGCAACGCGCATGATCTACTTGAGCAGCATTGAGGATCCAATGGTTATGTGTTCTCAAACCAAAAAACTGGCGCTTGTATTTCTTGCCGTTGTAGTTGAGGAACTTGATAGCATAGTTGCGTTTATGTTTGTTTTTACCATTTGTGCTTCCTCCACGCCATTTGATTTTGGCTTTCATCTGCTCAAAAGGCACCATCGTATCAGGAGATAGAAGCATCACATTGCCCTCTGAATAATCATTACTGAACTGCCCTTGCAAACGTACAATAGGGAGATTGGTAAAAGTA
>JBGVEC010000038.1:0-26252 GCA_045119815.1 Paludibacteraceae bacterium
AAATTATTAACAAAATGCCAAAGGTAAAGACTAATTCCGGTGCTAAAAAAAGATTCGCTCTTACCGGAACGGGCAAAATCAAGCGTAAACACGCTTACAAGAGTCACATTCTGACAAAGAAGACTAAAAAACAAAAACGCAACTTGACTCACGTTGCACTCGTAGATTCAACTAACATGCGTTCTGTACGCGAGATGTTGCTTCTCCGCTAATTATTAACCACCAAATTTTTTAAAGTAGTAAAACTATGCCAAGATCAGTCAATCACGTTGCTTCACGCAACCGTCGTAAAAAGATTTTGAGCCTCACACGAGGCAATTTTGGTGGCCGTGCAAACGTTTGGACAGTTGCCAAAAACACTTGGGAGAAAGGTCTCCAATATGCTTATCGCGATCGTAAGAACAAAAAACGCACCTTCCGTGCTTTGTGGATCCAACGTATCAACGCTGGTGCACGCTTGGAGGGCTTGAGCTACAGCCAACTCATGGGTGCGCTCAAGAAAGCTGGTATTGAAATCAACCGCAAGGTCCTCGCAGACTTGGCGATGAACAATCCTGCTGCATTCAAAGCTATCGTTGAGCAAGCTAAGAAGTCTATCTAATTAGATGTGAACAAAAGTAAATAAGGTGTCCATGCTGCAAAGCAAGACACCTTATTCACTTTATTATTTTACGCGCACACGCATACACGCACACGTAAAACTAACAATACAACAATATGAAAAACAACTATTTTCTCCTACTCTTTGCGCTACTCCTACTGCCTGTTGGAGTATCTGCTGATGCATTAACGGGTTTTCGCTATGAAGACGCGACTAAGTTTCAAATAATCAACAAGGGTTGGGACAATACTACCGAACCATATACTCGCCTTCCACAACAGTATATGGATAGTTGTCGTGAAGAACAACAATGGCTCTACAATCACTCTTCAGGTATTGCAGTGCGTTTCGCCACCAATAGCAAACGTATTGCGGCTCAGTACAACCTGAAAAACAATTTCCATATGCAACATATGGCGATGACCGGTATCAAAGGCACCGATCTCTACTATCTCAACGAGCAGAGAAATGTTTGGGAGCATGTCAATACCGCACGCCCACAAGAGAAGAATTTCAAAGCAGACTCTATCCAATCCAAACTCTATGTAGAGAATCTAGATGGAGAAATGCACGAATATATGATTTACTTGCCACTCTACGATGGTATCAACTGGCTACAAATCGGTGTAGATTCTACTGCCGAACTCACTATGCCACGTGTAGAGAATCCTCGTAAGATGGGTAAGATCGTTATCTATGGTACTAGTATTCAACAAGGTGGTTGTGCTAGCCGTGTGGGTATGGTACCAAGTGCAATGATCCAACGTGAGTATAATCTTGAGTGTGTCAATCTCTCTACCTCTGGCAATGCACGTATGGATTTCTATATCGCAGAGGCTCTTGCTAGTATCGAGGATGCCATCTGTTATGTTATCGATCCTGTGCCTAACTGCACCAAGGACCGTTGTGATACTGCTACCTATGATTTTATCAATATCCTTCGCACACTTCGTCCAGAGGTACCAATTATTATGGTAGAGGGAATTATGTATCCATATACTCGCCACAATAGCTTCCACGCTGAATACCTTCCACAGAAGAACGAGGCTTTCCGCCGTGGCTATGAGCAACACTTGGCTCAGAATCCTAAGGGCTTGTACTATATGACCCACGAGGGACAAGTCGGTCCAGAGATGGAGGGTACAGTAGATGGTGTTCACTTGACCGATTATGGTTTCCGTGCGTATGCTGACTTGCTCGAGGTGAAGATCAAAGAGGCTTTGGATGATACTGGGGTAGAGTATAACCTTACTCCTTCTTACAATATTGTTCGCCCAATGACTTTCTGGGAGAAACTTTGTTTCTTGTTTAGCGGCAAATAATACAGCGAAAAATAATTAAACACTATATTAATTTTTAATTTTATGAAGAAAGCACTAATGTTTCTTTTGAGCGCGATGGTAAGTGTTACCATGTTCGCTCAATCAGTTGCTGTTACCGGTACAGTAATTGATGCAGACAACAATGAGCCATTGATTGGTGTGTCTGTACTTGAAGTGGGTACTACCAATGGTGTAGTAACCGACTTTGATGGTAATTTTACCCTTTCTGTAAAAGCTGGCGCTACATTGCAACTCTCTTATGTGGGTTACAACACCCAAGAGGTTGCTGCCAAGAGCAATTTGGGTACAATTGAACTCAAACCTGAAACTGTAGGTCTTCAAGACGTTACTGTTACAGGTCAAATCGCTGTTCAACGTAAGACTCCTATCGCTGTGAGCCAAGTTACTGCTCTTGAGATTGAAGAGCGTATTGGTGGTGGCGAGTTCGTGGAGGTTCTCAAAAACACTCCTGGTGTACACGCCAACTCTGGCGGTGGCGGTTGGGGTGATAGCGAGATTTGGATGCGTGGTTTCGACAACACCAACATCGCTATGATGATCAACGGTGTACCTATGAACGGTATGGAGAACGGCAAGGTTTATTGGTCTAACTGGCAAGGTTTGTCTGATGTAACCTCTATTATGCAAACTCAACGTGGTTTGGGTGCCTCTAAGATGAGTGCTCCTTCTGTGGGTGGTACCATCAATATCGTGACCAAAGGTCTTGATGCTAAAAGAGGTGGTTCATTCTCTTACTCTATGGGTGACAATGGTTACAACAAAGTAACATTCTCTGTGTCAACTGGTTTGATGGACAATGGTTGGGCTATCACTGTTATGGGTGCTCGCACTTGGGGTGATGGTTATATTCAAGGTACTAGCTTTGATGGTTACAACTATTTTGCAAACATCTCTAAGCGTATCAACGAAAACCACCAATTGTCTCTCACAGGCTTCGGCGCTCCACAACAACACTACCAACGTTCTGGTGGTCTCACCATGGCGGAGTGGAATAATGTACGCAAGTATATGAAGGATGGTATGCACTTCTCTCGTTACAACCCTACTTATGGTTATGACAACTATGGTCATGAGAATTCAGCTAACTACAACGTATATCACAAACCACAAATTTCTCTCAACCATATCTGGCAAATTGACCACAAGTCTTCTCTCTCAACCACTGCTTACGTATCTTTAGGTCGTGGCTATGGCCGTACTGCTGAACCAGGAAAAGGTTCTGACTATGCTTATTCTGACTTGACTTACGGAGCGGATTATGGTAAATTATCTCATACATTCCGTCGTGAGGATGGTACTTTCGATTATGGAGCAGTAATGGATCTTAATAATCCTAACAACCCAATGTATAATCCTGAGTCAGATGAGTTCCAACGTTATTATACTGGTTCACAACTCGTTATCTGCGAGAACCGTAACGATCACAACTGGTATGGTTTGACTTCTACTTATACCAATAAGTTTGCGGATATCTTCGATTTCTATGCAGGTATTGATGTTCGTTACTACCAAGGAAAGCACAATGCTACTATTTCTGATCTTCTTGGTGGTGATTATTTTATTGATAAGACTCGCGAAAATGTTGACCCAATGCTCAATAGCTTGGCTGCTGATCCTAAATGGGTAAACGAGAAACTCACTATCGGTGATATTGCATACCGTAACTACGACGGTTTTGTAGTACAAGAAGGTGCATTTGCTCAATTGGAGTACAACCAAAACAACTGGTCTGCTTTCATTAACGGATCTATCAACTACAACCACTATTGGAAAGTTGACTACTTCTACTACAATGCTGAAAATAGTAAGTCAGAAGTACTTGGTTTCTTGGGCGGAACTATTAAGGCGGGTGCTAACTACGAGTTCAACAAACATCACAATGCGTTTGTAAACGTAGGTTATATTTCTCGTGCACCAAACCTAGATTACGGAGCATTTATGCAGGCTAGTACAAGTAATGCTGTCAATAGAGAGGCTCAAAATGAGCAAGTAGCGAGCGCCGAGATTGGTTACGGTTTCCACAATGAGTATGTGAATGTGGCTGTTAACGGTTACTTCACCGAGTGGATGGATAAGACTATGACCAAGCGTGGTACTGTTAGTGATGGTGTAAATCCTGATTCTGAGAAGGAGTACTTTATGAACATGACTGGCGTTAATGCTCGCCATATGGGTCTTGAGTTCGAGTTGAAGGCTCGTCCTACCAAATGGTTAGAGATTTCTGCTATGCTTTCTCTTGGTGATTGGAAATGGGATAGCGACTCTGTTGTAGGTTATATCTATGATGAGTTTGGACAAGCTTTAACTGCAACAGGCGAACGCACAACTCCAGGTGCAGATGATCACCAACGTGCCATTATCAATATGAAGGGTATCAAAGTGGGTGGTTCTGCTCAAACTACTGCTAACCTCGGCGTTACATTCAAACCATTCAAGGGATTCCGCATCGGTGCTGAATATACACTCTATGATCGCAACTATGCATATTACTCATTCTCAGGTAGTAACCTACAATTGGGTAAAGAGATGAACGTAGTTGAGCCATGGCGTGTGCCTACTGGTGGTCAATTGGATATGCGTGCATCTTACCACTTCCAAATTGGTAAAGTGAATGCAACTCTCTCTGGTAATGTAACCAACTTGCTCAACCAATTCTATATTGAGAAAGCATGGAATCCAACTGCAGTTACAGAGGTTATCACAGAGGCTAATCCAGATAACGTATATTTCTACTTCTCTAAGGGTCTTCAATATAACGTTCGTTTGAAGGTTAACTTTTAATCACTCTTAGAACGGTTAAAATTTTTAGAACTTTTTTAACTTATTGAAACAATGAAAAAGATTTTATTTTTCCTCGCTACTGTGCTCATTTTTGCATCTTGCGAGAATTGGTATATAGATAAGCATCTAGGTGGAAGCGATTTCAATCCTACTGATGTGCGTACCATTGACTATACTCTCAACGAGGCAGATTACAAAGCTGTTGTTGAAAACACTACTAACCAAGAACTTGCATTAGCGGAATTGGTTACTGATACTATGGGTGTAGTTGATTCTACTGCGTATTTCGCATTCTTGCAAATCGCTGAAAACTTGGCATTCTCTGGATCTGCTCCTGCAGAAGTTTATGTTCCTGCTTTGTTGGTTGATAAGTTCCCACAATTGTCTCCAGGTTCTATTGTTAACCTTACATATGGCTATTTGACAGCAGATGGCATTGTTGAGAGTAAATCAACCTTCTCACTCAGTGATGTTTGGGGTTCATCTATTTACTACAAACAAGCTATTGCAGGTGAAGGTCAAGGCAAATTGGTTATCCAAAATGAGAAGATAGACCCTGCTCTTTCATATGTTTGGAAATACGATGCTAAATATGGTATGAAGGCGACTGCATATGTTGGTGGCAAGAATTATCCAAGTAAATCTTGGGTTGTTACACCAGCTATTGATCTTGGTCGTGCTAAGAACCCTCAACTTAGCTTTGACCAAGCAAGAAAGTATGGTGTAGATTTCCTCAAAGAGTGCTTTGTGATGGCATCTACTGATTATGCAGACGATGTTACTCAATGTCACTGGGATACCATTCCATATAATAAAGACGAAGAGGGTAATTACCTCGTACCAGATGGTTCATCTTGGAACTTTATGTCTACTGGTGAGTTGGATCTCTCTAAATATGTAGGACAAAAGGTATATATCGGTTTCCAATATAATAGTAGCGAACTAGGATCTGCAACTTGGGAGTTCAAAAATCTCCTCGTTTCAGAGCCAGAGAACTAATCCTTCTCTCTCATATACAAAAACGAGCGTATCAATCGATACGCTCGTTTTTCTTTCTGCTTATCTAACAGCCGCAGGCGGTCTAACAACGCAGTGGTCTAACAATGCAATGGTCTAACAGCGAAGCGATCTACTTTAACCGATACTCAACGCCCTACGAATTACCATTTGTGTGTTCTCTGTACAAGGGACCATTGGCAGGCGCAACACATTCTTGATTATGCCCATTTCTGTCAACACGGTCTTGATACCGCTAGGGTTACCTTCTACAAAAAGCAAATGAATCCTGTGTCCCATTTTCGCTTGCATGATAGCATCTTTCTCCTGCACGATCTGCTTCATCTCTTTAGGCCATGCATTGCTAGCAACGCTGATCAATCCTGCACCACCGATCTTAACCATTTCGCATGCCAAATCATCATCTCCGCTAATGACCGCAAACTCGCCATTGGCGATGGCTACAGTCTGAGCAAATTGTTCTATATTGCCGCATGCCTCTTTGATGCCTATAATCTTCTCTGGATATGCATCATAGATGCGACGCGTTGTCTCTGGCAATAGGTTTACTCCTGTGCGTTTAGGCACATTGTATAATATCACAGGCACTGGACTTGCTTTGGCTACCTCGCAGAAATGCAAGTATAATCCCTCTTGCTGTGGTCTATTATAATAAGGTGTAACGGACAAGATAGCAGCAAAATGCTCTGCCAATATCTCTTTCCAACCTTCTATTTTCTCCACTACCGCTGCGGTACTGTTGCCGCCAATACCCAATACCAAAGGCAAACGACCTGCCACTTGTTTTACAACAAATGTCACTATCTCGTTTTGCTCCTCGTGAGTTAGGGTAGGAACTTCGCTGGTTGTTCCCAATACCACAAGATAATCTGTACCTCCAGCTACTTGATATTCAATCAATCTACCAAGTGCTTGAAAATCAATCTTTCCGTCTTCTGTGAACGGTGTCACTAATGCTGTACCTAAACCTTTCATAAATTCTTACCTTTAACCTATTGCCTTTCGCCTCTCGCCTGTAGCCGCTTTGCGGCGTCCTGTAGGCGTTTTACGCCGTCCTATCTCCTCCCAAACACCTTAATATACTTCAATATTTGCTCAAACAAATAATCTGGTGCTTCTTGTGGAGCGGTATCTATGGTCAAATCGTGTATTCCTTCGCGAATAAATCGTCCTACTTTGAAGTCCGCCTGTATATCCATCGCCATATATAGCATGGTCAGTGAGGGTTGTTGTGTCAAATCGATGAGTAAATCAAACTGGCGAGCGGTCAGCAGTTCTCTCAATTCTGTTTTGGGACGCTCTGTGAACCAGTTGATTTGCTTTTTATCGGGAAGTGTAAAAACGACTACTTCTTTTTCGTCTTGTTCAATTTTTTTGATAATATGTTGGATATTGTTGTTGGGGTATAGTACCGCCACTGTTCGTACGGTATCCCATTTTATCATTACCACTCGCCTGGTTGCTTGTCGCTTTAATACCCAAGCAAATATTTTCTCTCTTAACTTATTCATCAATAGAATATTAACTATTAATTATTAATTATTTCCAGAAATTGCTCCTCTGTCAGTATCTTCACTCCTAGACTCTCTGCTTTTTTTCGTTTCTCTGGTCCCATGTTCTCTCCTGCGAGGATAAAACTAGTCTTCTTGCTCACCGATCCTACATTCTTGCCGCCGTGTGCCTCGATCATGGCTTTGTATTCATCACGTGAATGCTTAGCAAACACGCCCGAAACCACTATGCTTTTGCCCTCCAAAATATTAGACTGTGGTGTTTGTTCCTCTTCGGTGCTCTCCATTTGCACACCTGCTTCGCGCAGACGACTGATGATCTCCAGATTGCCTAAGTCGTTGAAATAAGCAATCACATTCTTGGCTATTTGTTCACCGACATCATCAATGCTAGTCAACTGCTCCTCTGTTGCCCATTGCAATTGGTCTATGCTTGGGAAACGCTTTGCAATCTTCTTTGCGGTTGTTTCGCCCACCATACGAATGCCCAATGCAAATAACACCCTTGCCCATGGCACCTGTTTGCTCGTCTCGATGCCTGCCAACATGTTCTGTGCTGATTTCTCGCCCAGACGCTCTTGTTTGGCAATGTCATCTTGCGTAAGTGCGTATATATCAGCAATGTTTTTGAGCAGTCCTTGTGAGTAGAGTAGATCAATGGTCTCGCTTCCAAGGCCATCAATATTCATGGCTTTACGCGAAACGAAATGCTCCATTTTGCCTTTTATTTGTGGCGGACAACTCGCCTCATTGGGACACCGCCATGCTGCCTCACCCTCCACTCGCACCAATTTCGCTCCACATTCTGGGCAATTCGTCGGGAATGTATATTCCTCGCCTTTAACCTCTAAACTGTAGGCGCTTGCGCCGTCCTCTAAACTACCGCTAAGCGGTGCCTCTCGTCCAACGACCTTCGGAATGATCTCACCACCTTTCTCTACCCATACCATATCGCCTTCGCGAATCTCTAACTGGCGAATAAAATCTTCGTTGTGCAAAGTGGCGCGTTGTACCGTGGTGCCAGACAACTGTACGGGTTCTAAGTTCGCCACAGGAGTCACTACGCCTGTTCTTCCCACTTGATACGTGATAGCATTCAGTCTGGTCAATTGCTTCTCTGCAGGAAACTTATAAGCAATAGCCCAGCGTGGTGATTTAGCGGTATAACCTAATTCCTCTTGGGTGCCCAAATCGTTCACTTTCAGCACAATACCGTCTGTGGCTACAGGCAGGTTTTTACGCTCTACATCCCAATATGCGATATACTCCATCACCTCCTCCAATCCGTGACAAACTTTGACGGCATTGCTGATATTGAATCCCCATTCTTTGGCAATCTCCAATCGCTCATAGTGGGTGTTGGCTGGTAAATTTTCGCCCAACATATAGTACAAATAGCAGTCTAAGCCACGACGTGCTACTTCCTGACTATCTTGCAGCTTTAATGTTCCTGAAGCCGCATTGCGTGGGTTAGCAAATAGTGCTTCCTCTTGTTCTTCACGCTCTTTGTTCAGCCGCTCAAATGCTGCCCATGGTAGAAGCACTTCGCCGCGCAGTTCGAGGAATGTGTTGGCGATTGGCGATTGGCGATTGGCTATTGGTAGATGTTGTGGGATAGAGGCAATCGTTCGTATATTCTCGATTACATTATCGCCTTTCACTCCATCACCACGGGTGAGAGCTTTCGTCAATTTGCCATTTTCATACCACAATGAGATACTCAGTCCATCAAACTTCAACTCACACACGATCTCCACGTCTGCTGGCAGTTTGCTAATCCAATCAGCAATCTCCTCTCGCGAATAACTATTGCTCAGCGACAACATCGGATACCTATGTGCCACTTGCTCAAAACCTTTCCCTTTGCCTTTAACCTCTAAACTGTAGGCGCTTTTAGCGCCGTCCTCTAAACTAACGCTCTGAGCGTTCAAGTCCGACCCCACTTTTTGCGTAGGCGAGTTTGCATCAAACATATCAGGGTACAATGTCTCCAAGTCTTGCAGACGACGCAGCTTTTGGTCAAACTCATAGTCTGACAGGGTAGGGGCATTCTCTACATAATACTTGTGGTTTGCCTCTACCAACTCTTTGCGCAAAGCTAATATCTCTTCGCGTTCGTTATTTTCTATTTGTGAAAACAAATCCATATCTCTAACCTCTCGCCTTTAACCTATAACCTATACCCTATAGCCCGGAGGGCGTCCAATAGGCGCAGCCGTCCTATAACCTAATATACAACCACTTTCGCTTGTAGGCATTTGCCTTGTCCATATATATTGATGATATACAATCCTTGATTGAGATCACCCACTATTTCCTCTGCGGAGTGAATGGTCGTTGTTCTTACTTCCCATCCGCTGAGGGTATAGATGCGATACACACCACCTTCTGCATTGTATATATGTGGTTGACCATCTATATATTTAAGGTGTACATCCGTATTGACCTCTGGTTCGTCATCTGGTTCATAAACAAGTGTACTATCCAATCGCAATCCCACGATCACAGGATCATGGTCGCTGCAGCGAAACATGGTCTGATCGTTAGACTTGTCGTAAGTGTAACTATCGCTCTCATCCGAATTGATATGATAGGCCACCATGCCCGTCACTTGAGGATATAAGGTGTTGTTGCATAGCGCATGATCCAAATATCCTGCATATCCTCGGTACACATAACTATAACTGCTATCTGCGTGGAAGGCGCGATGCAAGTCAATCATTCCTCCTTCGCGTAAGGTTGTGATAGGGTCTTCCATGGCATACGCATTCAAGTCACCCATGATCAATATGTCGTTGTCTTCAAAATACACTCTGTCTGCTGCGTAATGCGACAATACTGATCTAGCTTCGCGTACGCGGTCTCCGTTGAATGTTCCTTGTCCATCTCCTTTGTCTGCATTATCGCCGGAGCCTCTACCGCTCTTGGCTTTGAAGTGATTGAGTGAGAAAATGAACTTCTCACCAGTGCTCTTCTCTACAAAGGCTTGCATCTTCTTGCGGTTGGTTACACCCTCGTTGTTGTGGCGCATATTGCCGTAGGGTTGTACTTTGTCGCTGCAATACACGTATCCCGCTTTGGTATACGAACCGCTAGCCGAACCGCCGTCGTTGATGTAGGTGAAGCGTCTGCCAGTGTTTCTCGTTAAGTCTGCGGCTATTTCTGCCAGTGCACTTTGACCTTGCTCTATCTCTACAAAACCATAGATATCAGCATTCACTTTCGCTAATGCCTTGCTCACTTTCGCTCTTTGTTTCTCGTGCTCCGCCTTGCTTTCAGCACCATAACCCGTTCCTAGATTCTCTACGAGATAATACTCTAGGTTCATGGCACACACAATCAATGTTGGCTCGCCTCGCAGACTCACTGACTCCCTGTCATAACCTTTATCCATGTCCGCACGCGTATTACCTACGTAATCGCAGGAGACTAGACTGACCGAAGTGTTGCTATTGACCTTTACTACTAGATTATGCAATCGCTCGCCCATGCGGTGATAGCCCGATACTCCAGTCAATGTAATCGTTCCGCTGGCATTTAGTGATAAAATGGAACTGTACTCAGATGACAATGGAAGAGCTTGATTAGTAGGTTGGAATATACGCCTAGGAGAAATAGTCAAACTACTGCTGTTGTAGTTGTTGCACACATAGAATGGCACATCAAATTCTATAGTCTGACCTATGTATTTTCTTAGCTCGGTATTGCGCCAATTTTCAACGTCGTTGATGTTCACAACAGTGGCGGCAAAGGCCGACACCTGCACACAAACCGAAAGTATGATGATGTATATTCGTTTGAACATGGTCACATTATTCCATAATAATGTGCAAAAGTACAACTTTTTTTTCATATACACAACTTTTCTAAAAAAAATGATTGTAATTGTTGGTTAAAATCTCTTTTTGTTTTGCCCACCAATGCAACGGTTGCATTCATTTGGGCAAAAACAAAAACTTCTCATTGATTTTTTGTAATTTTTATAGCCTTCTTAGAAGGCGTATTTTTGTTACCTAAAAATAATTTTGTCTAATCGTCTTATCTCGCATTCGCTCGAACGATAAATCCTATAATATTCTATAATTTTTGGATCAAACCCCATCCGTGTTATATCCGTGCTATCCGTGGGTGTTAAATAATTTTCTATAATTTTTGTTTCAATCAAAATCCATGGGAAACATAAATTTTAGCTCCAAACACAAAAAAAATGCCAAAACATTTGCGTATCTCGAAAAAAAGCAGTACCTTTGCAAGCCAATTTGGATAAAAATGTAACAATGACTGAGCAACAATCGCATATTGTAACTTTAGATTCGCTTAATCTAGGTGAGCATGTGTTTGATTTTCAGTTGGATAATGATTATTTTTGTTCAATAGAAAACTCGGAACTCTTAGGAGGTAAGGCGCAAGTACATGCGGAATTGACTTTGCGTGAGCGCGATTTTGATTTGACTGTTGCGGTACAAGGCCAAGTGCAAGTGACCTGTGATCGTTGCTTGGATGCAATGGATGTGGAGGTCGATGCCTATGAGGAGGAATGGGATTGGGATGAGGAGCCTAAGAAAGTAGATCTGAGTTGGTTGGCTTACGAATTGATCGTCGTGAATCTCCCGCTGGTGCATAGTCACCAAGATGGTGGTTGCAATCCAGAAATGGATGCACTTCTCCAAAACCACCTCTGCACTACGCTGGATGAGGATGAAGATATATAAGAAGGTGTACCTATTGCTTGACTGAGCAGTTCTGCGTGGCTCATGAGGGGGTAGGGGACTGGATAAATTGGAAAAATAACTAAATAATAAGAAAAGAATATGGCACATCCAAAAAGAAGACAATCGCACACCAGAACCGCGAAACGTCGTACACATGACAAAGCTAAAATGCCAGCATTGGCACTCTGCCCTAACTGTGGCGCTCACTACATCTATCACACTATCTGCCCTACTTGCGGATACTATCGTGGTAAATTGGCTGTAGAGCAAGCTGCAGAGGCCTAACGGTAGGCGATTTTAAGTGTCGTGCCGGGAGGCATAGCACTTCTTGTTCGAATACATAGGCTCTGAGCAAAACTCGGAGCCTATGTTATCCCTAAACACTAAACACTAAACACTAAACAAAAATGTTTGATTCTAGAAATCGCACCCCACGCCAGGGTAGCTACCGCCAGAATGAGAATTCGCGTGAGCAAAGAGGCGCAACTATGTCGGCTGACGGAGCATCATTCCGTCCTCGTTTTAACCCTTCTAACACTACTCCTCAAGAGGGAGGTCGCAGACGTCAACGTATCACTCGTACCGCGGGTGCTGTACGTGTTGAGAATACAGAGTCACGCCCATCTTTCCGCCCAAGAACCAATCAAGGTGGCGAGCAACAAGGCGAGCGCTCTTTCCGTCCGCGTCCAAAAAGCAATCCATCTGTGTACTCCAATCGCAAACGTCAGGAGTATATCAAAACCTACGAAGATCCTACCAAACCAATGCGTCTAAACAAGTACCTCGCTAATGCAGGTATCTGTTCGCGTCGTGAGGCGGATGATTTTATACAAGCAGGTGTTATCACCGTGAATGGCGAAGTAGTGGACAACCTTGGTGCGAAGGTATTACCTACCGACAAGGTCATGTTCCACAACCAACCAGTTCGTCGTGAGCGCAAAGTCTATATCCTGCTCAACAAACCTAAGAATACCGTTACTACTACCGACGATCCAGAGGAGCGTCATACCGTTATAGATATCGTGCGCAACGCGTGCGCGGAGCGTATCTATCCTGTTGGTCGCCTCGACCGCAATACCACTGGCGTTCTTCTTTTGACCAACGATGGTGACTTGGCGGCTAAATTGACTCACCCTAAGTTCGGTAAGAAGAAGATCTATGCTGTTACTCTTGACCGCGAACTCGATGAGGCAGATGAGGCTATTGTTCGTGCAGGTGTGGTGCTCGACAATGAGAAGATCGTGCCAGATGCTATGGAGTTCCCTAATGAGGACCGCAAGCATATTGGTCTTGAGATTCACTCTGGACAAAACCGCGTCGTTCGCCGTATGTTCGAGAAAGTGGGTTACAAGGTAACCAAACTCGATCGAGTATCGTTCGCAGGTCTTACCAAGAAGAATGTCGCTCGTGGCAAGTACCGCTTCTTGACTGCTAAAGAGGTGGCTATGTTGCAAATGGGAGCATTTGAATAATCTCAGGAGGCGTGAGGCAGATGCCTTGCGCCTCTTATCTTCTAAACTACTAAACTACTTAAAAACAAGAATATCATGAAAAAAATCCTTTTCGCAGCACTCTTGCTGCTTCCTCTTGGCCTCATGGCTGAAACTATCCCAGCTACGGACACCCGCGTTACTTTCGTAGGCCGTACTGCAGTGGAAGGTACTACTGTTTCTTTTGATTGGACTGCTACTTATTTCCGTGTAGCGTTTGCTGGTAAGTCCCTCACAATGAAAGCATCTGACCTTAAGGTAGCTGCTGCGGATGAAGCGGCTGCAGCTAAACTTCACAACTACTATGCCGTTTGGATTGACTCTCCTACTAGTGCAGAGCCTCATCGTATCGTAGAGGTAAAAGAGGGTGAGAATATCATCGAACTTGTTGACCCTAATTACCTCAAGAAGAGCCGCCGCTCTGTACACGAGGTGATTGTGCAAAAACGCACCGAGGGTGAGCAAGGTCGCACCACTATCTACGAGTTCACCACCGATGGCCAGTTCTTCCAAGCAGAACCACTCCGTGAACGCCAATTGGAGTTTATCGGTGATAGCTATACTTGTGGTTATGGTATTGATGCGCCAACCAAGGAGGAGAAGTTCTCTCCTGAGACAGAGAATGCTTCTCGCTCTTATGCAGCTATCGTTTCTCGCTATTTCGGTGCGGATTATATCGCGGTAGCGCACTCAGGAATGGGTATGGTACGCAACTACAATTCTAAGTTCCCTAAGTGGAATATGCCAGAGCGTTACTGCCAAACGTTTGACATGGATTCTACTGCTGCAACTCGTTGGAATGCAGCGGCATATGAGTTCAAACCTGCGATGAGTATCATCTATTTGGGTGCCAACGACTTCTCTGTGTCTATGCAACCTAAATACGAGTCTTTCCGCGATAACTACTATCGTATGATCAAGCAGATGAAGGCGAATTATGGCGAGGACCACCCTGTGCTTTGTGTGGCTACTAAGACGCATGAGTTCTTGGGCGAGTATGTTCGTGAGATGGCTAAGAACTGTGGTATGAAGAATGTTCATTACCTCGTTTATTGCCCTGCTCAGCACAATCATACCAATGAGGATTTGGGTGCAGATGTTCACCCTAACTACAATGGTCAAAAGAAGAAAGCATACTCCATCATCCCTTATATCGCCACCATCACTGGCTGGGGCCTCCAAGACGGTAAAGTAGTCGAGTAATCCAATATTAAAACATCTCCTTGCCGCGGCAGGATGTTGATTGCCGCGGAATGTTGTTGATGTTGTCGTTAAAATAAAATAATATGAAAAAGTTGTTTTTCTTACTCATTAGCCTCATCGCCTTATCGCCTCTTTGCCTTAAGGCGGAGACCGTCCCTGCTACTGACTCTCGCATCACGTTCGTCGGTCGCTCTGTCATCGAGAACGATTCCTATCGTTTTGACTTCCCATCTACCTATTTCCGTGTAGCGTTCTCTGGCAAGAAACTCTCTATGCGTGTGACGGATACCAAGCGCAACTACTATGCAGTTTTTGTGAACACTCCTACCTCTTCCGAGCCTACTCGTATCGTAGAGGTGAAGGGCACAGATACCATTATTGACCTCGTTTTGCCAACGGATCTTAAATCGCTTAAAACCAAAGAGTATCAAGTGGTTATCCAACGCCGTACCGAGGCTAACTGCGGTACAACTACTGTCAAGGAGTTTATCACCGATGGCAAGTTCCTCCAAGCAGAGCCTCTCAAAACACGTCAAATTGAGTTTATCGGCGATAGCTATACCTGTGGTTATGGTATTGACGCTCCTTCTCGTCGCGATCCATTTAAGGATGAGACGGAGAATGCTTCTCGTACCTATGCGAGCATTGTGGCACGCTATTTCAATGCGGACTATTTCACTATTAGTCACTCTGGTCGTGGTATCACTCGCAACGCAGGTTCAGGTGTTCCTTGGGAGGTGATGACGGATATCTATCAATACACCCTTGACCGTGACTCCCTTTCTCGTTGGAATGCAGCGGATTGCGCCTTCAAACCAGCTATGACGGTTATATATTTGGGTGCAAATGACTTCTCATCTTCTATGGCTCCTTCCTATGATAAGTTCTATAAGGATTATGTGCGTTTGATGGGCTATGTCAAGGCTAATTATGGTGAGGATCATCCTATTTTGTGTGTCTCTACTAAGGCACACGACTATTTGTTTACTTATGTGAAACAAGTGGTTAAGACTTGTGGCTTGAAGAATGTGGATTACTTGGGTTATTTCCCTGCTCAGCACCACAATACCGATGAGGATTTAGGTGCGGGTTGGCACCCTAACTATCTGGGTCAAAAGAAATTGGCTTTCTCCATCATCCCTTATATCGCCACCATCACTGGCTGGGGCTTGCAGGATGTACCAGTGAAATAGTACAATTTCTAAGATTTCTTTCCATTGTGTCTGCTTTGTAGCCTCCGTGGTAAAGACCAGGAATGAACCTAGGACGAACCAAGGAACATCGAAAGAATACCCTAATAAGAAAAGTGACAAATTTAGATTTGTCACTTTTCGTTTGTTTATATGAGAAATTATTTGTACCTTTGCAGGCAGTATCTAACAGAATAACACAAAACACTCTATATTATGAAAACCAAGTCTCTTTTTCTTGCTGTATGCTTATTCTTTACATTATCTGTTTGTGCAGAAGTGGTAGATGAATCTCGTGCTTTGCAGGTTGCGCAGAAGTTTATCCCACAAAAAAGTAGTGGAATAAAACGCCTCCCTTCTAAAACAGAAGAAAGTAGCTACACGATTATTTACACGCACCGCATGCCTAATAGTGACCGCGTTGCGTTCTATGTAGTTAGTTTAGGAGAAAAAGGTTTCGTGATTGTTAGTGGTGATGATGTGGCTAATCCAATCTTGGGATATAGTTATACCAATCCATGGCCTACTTCTATCTCTGCTGAGGGCGATACCCTGCTGCCTCCACAAGTATTGTCATACCTCAACGATATGGCTTTGCAGATTGAGACGGCGATTGAGAAATACCCTAATCTCGAATCATCAGAGGAGTGGAACAATGTTGGTCAAAAAGCAGTTCGCAAGACCTCTGCTCGCAAGTCAGCCGATGCCTTGCCTGATAGCGTAGGACACTTATTGACAACCACTTGGGGACAAGGTCAGTATTATAATGCGCTCTGCCCAGAGGATGCAGAAGGCGAAGATGGTCATGTGCCAACCGGTTGTGTGGCTACTGCTATGGCGCAGATCATCAACTATTGGGGACAAAAAGAAGAGATTAAGACCCGTGGTATTCATAGTTATGATTGTCAATATGGCAATCTCACGGTGAATTACGATAGCACTTCTTACGATTTCGCCAATATGCCCGACGCATTGACCGCCGAAAGCACTCCTGAACAAATCAAAGCAGTAGCCAAACTGATGTACGAATGTGGCGTGGCAGTGAATATGCAGTATGATACGTGGGCGAGTGGGGCATATAATGAAGATGTACCTAGTGCGTTGATTAATCATTTCGCTTTTGCTTACACATTAGGACTAGCAAGTAGAACTCTATATTCCAATGTAGAATGGAAAGATTCGCTACGCGCAAACATTCAGAGAGGTGAACCTATTTGTTATAGCGGTAATGACGTTTTTGCAAGTCATGCGTTTGTCTTAGATGGTTATACACACAATGACTATTTCCATTTTAATTTTGGTTGGAATGGGGACGCCGATGGATGGTATTTAATTGATGCAATAAATCCTTCTTACGGATTCAATTACTGGCAAACTGCTATTATGGGTATACGACCAAATCAAGATCTGCAAACCGTGATATGTCATAGTGGTCATAGTCAATTACTTAATAAACATCAATTCAACGTAACGGAACCAATAGATGTATATTCTTATCGAAAGGGAAGCAATTATATTGCTATCAATGAAAGGCTTTCAAAAAGTTTCGTCACATTTACTCCAGAGGATAGTTCAGAGCAATTAGTGTTGGATATGCTCGAAATAGACAAAGATCAAGCTATAGTAGTTTATGATGGAGCAAGCGGAGACTCATTAGTTCGAGTTATAAATACTCGTTCATATCATCATTATGAGGGGGATGCTTCTGATACCGTATTTCAAAATATGGCTGGTACGGATTTCTCACCCATAGTATCTACACAGCATGGTTTAAAAATAGTAACATATAGCAATGAAAGACTACCTTATGGATTTCACTTACGAGTAAGTAATGCATCAGATTGTCGAATGGTATCAAATCTGCAAATACATGAGACTGCAGATGGATTTCATGTTTCATGGAAAAACAACGGAGATGCAACAAGTTGGCAGGTAAAAGTAGGAAATGACATTTATACTTGTGATACAACATACATTCAATTAAAGGGATTATCTCCTAATACATCATATACCATTCAAGTCCGTTCTGTATGTGGAGAGAACTATAGTTCTTGGAACTCTATAGAAGTTAATAAAAGAGTTTATTGGACTGATTTAGTGAAGTCAGAACCTGATGGATATTTCTTGAACGGAGATACTATTCATATTACTTCGTCAGAAGGGTTGGCTTGGATATCACATATTGTTGATAGTTTATATTGGAAGTATGAGGATAATCAAAATCTATGGGAATTTGGACAGGACCCGTATCTATACAAAGTTATTTCTATTGAAAATGATTTAAATCTTGGAGATTATCAATGGACTACAATTAGAGAGTGGCGCGGGCATGTTTGCGGAAATAATCATGTTATCAATAATTTAAATTCAGAAAACTTATTTGGCAATATATTTGATGCAAATATATCGGATGTTAGTTTTCAAAATAGTAATCTCAATGTCATTGCTAATGCTGGAGCTATAGCAGGCTCTATTCATAATTGTATAGTAAGAAATTGCTCTTCGATAAATTACAGAATATCAAGTAGTGAGAGTAATAATGGAGGATTGTTTGGTAACGCAACCGATTCGAAGATTATCAATTGCTATGCATATGGAGAAATGTATGGATTACTTGGTTTTGGAGGCTTAATAGGTGTAAGTTATAATTCCGAAATTTTAAATTGTGTAACCAGTCTTGGAGAATCATTTAATTGGTCCGAAGTTATTGATGGTCATACTTGGAGAGGACTTATTACGGAAGGATTTAATAACGGGACAATTGATAACTGTTTTGCTGATATTAATAAAGCAAAGCGTTCATGGGGGGATGATAATAATCCTGAATATGTAAGATTAGCTAAACGTGCCTATTTCTTGGGAGATGTACAAGAAGTAGGCAGTATTGAAAATCTCGCCGTGTTTAACTCTACCAATACACAGGGATTGCTATTGGCGGATACTGCTGTGAATTACACATTAGCTGACCATAAAAATGTAGTCGATGCTTTAAATGATTATGTAAAAAGACAGAATGATTCTACGCTAAGAACATGGCGATGGGATGAAGACCTTAACCTTCCTGTTTTGGATGCATTCTACCAAGTAACATGCCCTAATGTGAGTGATATACAAGCCGAGAATATCGCATATCAAGACGGGTTTGCTGTAGTATTGTCGTGGAAAGAAAATGGCGATGCTCAAGAGTGGCAAGTGAAATATAAAATTACGAACCAGCCAGATACTACGACAAGGATGTTTACGACCAATACAACCATAGACACCATCAAAGGTTTAACATTAGGAGAGGAATATACTTTCTTTGTTAGACCTATATGCGATATTGCAGATACAATTGGTTGGGGAAATTCGCATTCTTTCTTTGTAGATAAGATTTACTGGAAAGATGTAGTTAGATCTCGACCAGAAGGTTTTTATGAAACAGAGAATGGTAATATACTTATTTCTTCTGCAGAAGGATTAGTTTGGTTTGCTAACAACGATTTCCTGTGGTATGGTGATACATTGTTCATCTTGAAAGATATTGATATGGGAGGATATCGATGGTCTCCGATGAGGAATGTTTATGGAGTAATAGAAGGAGGAGGACACATAATCTCAAATATTTATTGTAACGAAAATATAAATGATAATAATTCAAGGGAAATCGGACTTTTAGGATATGTTTCAGAAAATACAATAATCCAAAATCTTATTATAAAAAATAGTTCATTCATTGGAAATAATCATGTTGGAAGTATATTTGGTATAGGTTATGATGTCAATATTATCAATTGCCAAGTAATTAACACAGAAGTTCGAGGTGTATCTTATGTAGGAGGTTTAGGTGGTTACTATCTCCCATTTAATGATGCATGTAAAATCAGCAATTGTTCTGTATCTGGCATTATATATGGAGATAATAACACCGGTGGCTTAGTTGGAGAACACTGGCGTGCAACAATTAGTAATTGTTATACAAATTGTAATATACTGCCATCAAACATTCGCACCACGACCAATCAAGTTGGTGGATTGATGGGATATTCAAGTGGTAAAGTTTATAATTGCTATAGCACAAGCCAACTAAATGTTGAGTTACAAGATGCTATCGGTACATTAATCGGACAGATTGGGGATGGTGAATATAAATTTATTTATGCTCAACAAAACAAACAAATATCTCAAATAGGAGGAATAGGTGGTGTTGATACTATTATTGCAGACACATCATCGTTTATCAATAATCAGTTACAATCTGCTATTACCATAGGAAATAGTTCATATACCAATCTTCTCGAAGCCCTCAACGCTTGGGTAGATGCGAACAACTCGGAAGGGCAATATCTCCATTGGGTTGCAGATACGGCGAATGTAAATGGCGGATATCCAATATTTAGACAAGAACCTATTGCATTGCCTAAATATATCATCACCTTCTGCAATGATGATGGTACTATCTTACAACAAGATACTCTTGAACTTGGTGAGATGCCTGAATATCGCGGAGGAATACCAACTAAAGATTCCACAGAACAATACAATTACACCTTCATTGGTTGGTATCAAGAGTTAGTTCCTGCAACAAAGGATGTAACTTACTACGCACAATACGAATCAACTCTCAACCAGTATGAGATTAACTTCTACGATTGGGATGGTACATTGTTGCAATCAAATATGGTTAACTACGGTGAGTGGCCAATGTACTACAACTCTGATCCATGGCGTGAAGCGGATGCACAATACACATACACCTTTATAGGTTGGAATCCAGAGTTGAGTATAGTCACTGGTCACCAATCCTACTACGCACAATATGAGTCCACTCTCAATCAATACGAAATTACCTTCTATAATTGGAATGGTGAATTACTGCAATCAAGTATGGTGAATTATGGTGAATACCCATATTATGAGGGTGCAACTCCATGGCGTGATTCTGATGCGCAATATACTTATACTTTCTCTGATTGGAGTCCAATTGTAGATTATGTAACGGGTACAGCAAGTTACTATGCTCAGTTCACTGAAACTTTGAATCAATACGAGGTAACTTTCGTGGATTGGGATGCTACTGTGCTCAAACAGGAGTTTGTGGATTATGGCGCGAGTGCCACTGCTCCAGATGATCCTATACGAGAGGGTTACGATTTTGTGGGTTGGGATGCCGATTATAGTTATATCGTGTCGGATTTGACACTAACAGCGCAATACGAGAAACAAATCGGCACATCACTTAGTGATGCTACTGAAATTTTAATCACTCCAACAAAGATTTTTGAAAATAATAATTTGTATATTATCTTGCCAGACGGAACGAGGTACAATGCCCAAGGTTACTTGGTGAGTGCTCCCCGCTAGTGCCTTAGACTGTTAGAGTGAAAGAAATTATTTTTGTTTGCTTACCAATACAGCAACGCTGTGTTCTTATAAGCAAAACAAAAATATCCAAATTGACAATGTAATTGACGCCAATTGTCGTTATATAATAATTTTGAATAATTTTCTATAATATTCTATAATTTTTGGTGAGAATCTATCCGTGTAATATCAGTGGGGGATATAAAATAATGTTGATTAATTTTTGTTTCAAAATGAAAAACTACTTTTTGCTTTTTGTGGGTGCTTTTTTGCTTCTCTCCTATGTGGGATGCTGCCAAAAGTCCAGCCAAAACTTGGCTAGTCAGGTTGTTGTAACCACTTTTCCTTCGAGTATGGGTGATGCGGGTGTGTCGGTTTATCTACCTGAAGGATATGCTGAATCACAAATAGACTATCCAGTCCTCTATCTGTTGCATGGTAGCGGCGATGATGAAACTGGCTGGCTGACTAAAGGAAAAGCCAAAGCTATACTCGATTCGTTGATTACCAATGAGTTGTGTCGTCCGATGATTGTGGTGATGCCTAATGGGTATCTCGAGCAGACGGGACTAATCAAACCTTCTCGTTTGTGGATGGAAAGCACTTTTGAGGAGAATTTCAGTCAGCTCATTGCCTGGACCGAAGCACATTACCGCACACTATCTAGCAAGGGCAATCGCGCAATAGCAGGTCTGTCGATGGGTGGCTTTCACACCATGCACACAGCGGCATTGCTCCATCAGTCGTTTGATTATGTAGGAATTTTCTCGGCATTGTATGTCCCACATATGGGACAACCTCATAGCGAGCGTACGCTGGAGATCAGTGCCTTGGCATTGTCTGACAAAGCGGCTTACCAACAGACTGAAGCGCTCTTGCAGCAGCAGTTTGCTGATGCTCCACAACTCTATTGGATAGCTTGTGGTAAAGAGGATTTCTTGTATGAGGATAATGTGATTTATCGTCAGTACTTGGATGAGAAGCAATATCCGTATGAGTACCACGAATCAGAAGGCGGACATAGCTGGAAGAATTGGATGGATTACTTGACCATCTTCGCGCAACGTCTTTTTAAGTAAAGTATACAAAATATTAGCAAAATTACAAGCGTGGGCAGAAATATCCACGCTTGTTTTTAAGGGATAGTTAACCTTTGGTTAATAAACCGACATGTGGCGGACGTGGCGTTTTGTCGTTATTGACGGTTTGAAACCGACAGAACCGACAATTTACGCAATGCGTATTTAAAAGAATGGAGTACTGATTTTCAGGGAGAAACGATTTTGCAAAGGATTTTCACGGACTTTTTCTCCGACTCTTAGATTTGTTCGCAGAAAGTCCGTGGAAAATAGTAATAAGATTGTAAGTTGCTTATTATCAATGTTTGCTTACACTTTTTCTTTAAAAGGAATTTTAAGAATTTAGGGAATTTAGGGAACTTTAAAATTCCTCAAATTCCTTAAATTCCCTAAGTTCCCTGCTATTATTTATAACTCTCCTCAATCTTGGTTATACCTGTCTTCTCCGTTACCATCCCATGCTTATCCTATGCATGTCTTTTCGAGGTGATAACGGAGTGGTAACGGTATTGCAAGGGTATTGTATAAACCCGTTATGAACCCGTAAGAGACTATTTAGTGAACGCTTCGCTATTGTTTAGTGTTTAGGAGCCAATGAAGATAGATGCAAATGATAGAAAATTTCTCGCTTTTCTTGCGTATGTGCATTTTTTGTTGTAAATTTGCAACCAAATTTGATAATAAAATATGAAACATACATTTATTCTTATTTGTGTCATTCTTTGCTCGTTGCAAACCATGGCAACCAACCTAGTATTAGAGCAACGCTCAGGTGCAGAAGTTTTGCAGGATATTGCTATCATTGGCCAATGGGTTTTCGTGGAAAATACGATACAACTGCTTGACAAATCAGGCAATATCCTAGCCACTGAACCTATAGCGAATATAAAAAAAATCCAATTCGCTACCAACGGAACGAATGCAGATGTCAACGATACGGTCGTTCATACTATTATTGTATATCCCAACCCAACACAAGACATACTTATGATTCAAGGTGCAGAATCACAAATGCTTCGTGTGTATAATCTACAAGGTAGTCTACTCCAAACCGAATGGGGTAATCAGATTGCAGTTAGCCACCTACCTGTTGGCACATATCTCCTGCAAATAGGAACTCAAGTGGTACGATTCATCAAGAAATAAAGGTGTCTGCCAAAATGGCAGATATAATGTCACAGAATGCCTTTGGCATAATGTTTGATACATTAAAAAAGAAATTGATGTTAATTGATGTCTGAATTCTTATCTCGCATTCGCTCGAACGAACGTTTCGCAGTACGATAATAATTGTCTTCTAACATGGTTCTTGTAAAGACAACTCAGACAATTCATAAGCATGCAAATGTTAACTATTAAATATTGATTATAATGAAGATTCAACCATTAGCTGACCGAGTATTGGTGAAACCAATGGCAGCAGAAGAGAAAACTATCGGCGGTATCATTATACCAGATAGCGCAAAAGAGAAACCACTTCGTGGTGAAGTAATCGCCGTGGGCGAAGGAACTAAAGATGAGAAAATGCTCCTCTCAGAGGGCGACACCGTGTTGTACGGCAAGTACGCAGGTACCGAACTCGAGTTCGAAGGCGAGAAATACCTCATCATGAGACAGAGTGATGTCCTCGCAATTTTGAAATGATAATATCTCCCACAAATTACACGGATAGACACTAATCTTTTCTCTGTGAAAATCCGTGATATCCGTGGGCAAAATAAACAGAAACATGGCAAAGAATATTTCATACAATATCGAGGCGCGTGATGCCCTCAAACGTGGCGTGGATCAATTGGCTAACGCCGTGAAAGTAACACTCGGCCCTAAAGGTCGTAACGTGATCATCGACAAGAAGTTTGGCGCACCACACATCACCAAAGATGGTGTGTCAGTAGCCAAAGAAATTGAACTCGCTGATGCAGCAGAGAATCTCGGCGCACAACTTGTGAAAGAGGTAGCATCCAAAACCGGCGATCAAGCAGGTGACGGTACCACCACCGCTACTGTGCTCACCCAAGCTATCGTGGGTGTTGGTCTCAAAAACGTAACCGCAGGCGCTAATCCTATGGACCTCAAACGCGGTATGGATAAAGCTGTGAGCGCTATCGTGGCTAACATCAAAGAGCAAAGCGAAGAGGTAGGCAACGATTTTGACAAGATCGAGCAAGTGGCTACTATCTCTGCGAACAACGATGCGACCATCGGTAAACTTATCGCTGATGCGATGCGTATGGTGAGCAAAGATGGTGTGATCACCATTGGCGAAGCCAAAGGTATGGACACCACCATCGATGTGGTACAAGGTATGCAATTCGACCGTGGTTACATCAGTCCATACTTCGTAACCAATACCGAAACCATGGAGGTGGAGATGGATCGTCCATATATCCTGCTCTACGACAAGAAGATTAGCAACCTCAAGGAACTGCTCCCTGTGTTGGAGCCAGCGGTACAAAGCGGCCGTCCATTGCTCGTGATCGCTGAAGATGTGGATAGCGAGGCATTGACCACCTTGGTGGTAAACCGCCTCCGTGCACAACTCAAGATCTGCGCTGTGAAAGCTCCTGGCTTTGGCGATCGTCGCAAAGAGATGTTGGAGGATATCGCTATCCTCACAGGCGGTACCGTAATCAGCGAAGAGAAAGGCATCAAACTCGAAGGTGCAACCATCGATATGCTCGGTACAGCAGAGAATATCGTAGTGAACAAAGATAACACCACCATTGTGAACGGCGCAGGCGACAAAGAGGCTATCGCAGCTCGCGTGGGACAAATTAAAGCTCAGATCGCTGCTACTAAATCTACCTATGACAAAGAGAAACTGCAAGAGCGTTTGGCTAAACTCGCAGGCGGTGTAGCTCAACTGAATGTGGGTGCTGCTTCTGAGGTAGAGATGAAGGAGAAGAAAGACCGCGTGGATGACGCATTGAGCGCAACTCGTGCTGCTATTGAAGAAGGTATTGTAGCCGGCGGTGGCGTAGCTTATATTCGTGCACAAGAGGCGCTTGAAGGTCTCAAAGGCGAGAACGACGATGAGCAAACAGGTATTGAGATCATCCGTCGCGCAGTTGAGGAGCCACTTCGCCAAATCGTGGCTAATGCCGGCAAAGAAGGTGCTGTGGTAGTGGACAAAGTGCGCCAAGGCAAAGCAGATTTCGGTTACAATGCTCGCAAAGATGTCTATGAGAACCTCAAAGAGGCTGGAGTAGTTGATCCTGCTAAAGTAACCCGCGTAGCACTAGAGAACGCTGCTAGCATCGCAGGTATGTTCCTTACTACCGAGTGCGTGATCACTGACATTAAAGAGGAGAACCCAATGCCAGCTGCTATGCCTGGCGGTGGTATGGGAGGTATGATGTAAAATACGCCCACGAAAGCACCCCATAAGTCCACGAGACTTATCGGGGACCCCGCGATTGCACGGATTGTTCACGGATGATTTTGATCCAAAAATTGTAAAAAATTATAGAAAATTACTCAAAATTGTTTTTGGGTAACAAAAATACGCTTCGCTATAAAAATTACAAAAAATTGAAGATCATATTTTGTTTTTGCTCAAAAGGGCAACTCGTTGCCAGGTGAGCAAAACAAAATAAGATAATCCAAGCGCACTGCAATCTACTCAATATAAATAGCAAAATCAGTTTCTATATGAGATAAAAATCGCACTTTCGGGTGCGATTTTCTTGTGTATATAAGAAATTTATACTATCTTTGTAGCCATAAACCAATCGAATAGCGTATGAAGAAGAGTTTACTTATTATTGCAGGGGTATTGATGTGCATCAATATGATCTTTGCAGATGTAACATTTACCGTTAATGTACCAGTAGGTACTAAACAATGTTATGTGGTAGGCGGTCTGCCTGAACTCAGTGCGTGGTCGGCTGGGGCAGCGGTACCTATGACTAGAGTAGGGGAGAAAGATCAGTTTACCGTAACCGTAGCAGGTATCACCACCGCCGATGTGAGTGCATCCGAA
>JBGVEC010000039.1:0-57579 GCA_045119815.1 Paludibacteraceae bacterium
GCTGAAAGCATCTAAGCGCGAAGCTAGCTCCAAGATTAGATTTCCATTGAGGGTCGTTGTAGACTACGACGTTGATAGGCTGCAGGTGTACAAATGGTGACATAAAGCCGAGCAGTACTAATTGCCCGAGATCTTTTTCTAAAAGAGAATTTTCTCAAACAAACATAGCAATATGTAACTCATGAACTTAGGGTTCTTGCTCTAAGCTTCTACAGTCAATACGTTAACCCCATATTTAGGTGGTTATAGCGCTGAGGTCCCACCCCTTCCCATTCCGAACAGGGTCGTTAAGCTCAGCAACGCCGATGGTACTGCGTTTGTGGGAGAGTAGGTAGCCGCCATTTTCAGAACCCTTCATCTATAAGATGAGGGGTTCTTTGTTTTATACCTAGCCTTTACACCTTCTACCTTACACTTTACTTTTGCACCAATCAACTAAAATATATATTGCGGTAGTCTTCGGTATTGAAATGGGTACTGTATATTCGGTCCGCTATCGCTTGCGTGCATACTTTCCAGCGGATGTCTTTTTGCCCTTTTAAATTAGTCCATAGATTTTTAATAAATTCTCGCTTTACTTGCATATTTGCAATTTTTGTTGTACCTTTGCACTCAAATAAATATCGTAAATATGAAAAGGGAAGATATACAGTATGCTTTTAATACTGCGAAACTGCAAAAAGGTGACATCCTTTTAATAAACGATTATGAAGAAAGTCTTCGTAAGAAAATGGGCGGCGCAAAATATACACACGCTGCTTTATATATGGGCGATGCGTTTATTATGGAAACAAATGGATATGGCGTTACAATGAATCACATTTTTTCATATGGATTTATCAATAACGATGATGCATTGGTATATAGACCAATCAATGCCACAAAAGAAAGAATTGAAAATGTTATCTTTTTTGCTCGTGCAAAAATGGGAAATGAGTTTAGTACTCGCGAAGCATTGAGGACACGTGACTATAGGAATACAGAAGAGAAAGAACATGAAGAAAGAATGTTTTGCTCTCGTCTCGTGGCACAATCATATGAAAAGGCTGGGATAAAATTGGTTCACAATTCCGATTATTGTACTCCCATTGATTTTATGAGTACAGGTGCTTTAGAACAGGTGCCAGATGTATTAGAACCTGTAGATACTGATGATTGGAGAAATATAATAGAAAAGAAAAGTAAAGAACGAGAGAGTGGTGACGACATGATATGGTTCTCTGAGCTATTTGAGAAATTACAAGCCTTATATGGAGATTCAAATATCCAATACTTTGACAAATTAGTAGAAGCCGGATTGAAAAGTCCGGAAAATGATGAAAAGTGTATAAAAGAAATAGAGGCATATGGCTATTTTAAGTTTAAAGATAGAATTATGGCTTCTTTCCCTTGGATAGAAACAACTGAAACATTTGCGGAATATTATCCAGAAACAGAGGAGAGACTTTGGTTCCTCCTTAATCAAGAAAATCATTTTGAAAAGACATATTTGCCTATTTTTAAGCAAAATGCCTCTACATTCTGGTTGATGAGTGTTATGTATCCAGAGTCTAAATTATTGCAATATTTATCCTCTGGTTCTCGCTCCATATTAGATGAAGCTGAGAATCTCCTCGATAAAATGTATCAATTATTTGACTTCACGCTGGCAGATGTGGAAGGATGTAAATTGTTCTATAAGAAACTACACGAAGAGATAGTGAAAATGCAAAATCATTAGAGTTTAGTGCTCGCTAAAACCTATTAAGAATAAGTTTTATTTCATAAAATAATCGAGTATGGTTTATCCTATTAATCATTTACATTATTCCGTTATGGAATCATTGTCCCAAATTGAAATTGTTCGGCATGCAATAAATAAGGGACTTAAAAACAATATCCTGCTAGAGGAAAACGATAATGGTCGGCGAGTATTATCAGATATCTCATGTGATGGTCAAGTTCGACTCTCTCCTGCTTTCTGTCAATTTTTATGGAATATGTCGTACGCTGCATTAATTATAACTGATACAGGTCGTATCCTTCAAGAATTGAAACAAATTGGAATTGACAAGGACATGTTTATTAAGATGATTCAAGGTTATAGCTCGATACCAGAAATAGGATTTCTGCTTTCTGAGTTAAATGCGATTCCGGCAGATAAAATGATAGAGGTCGGAATGGAATGTGTTGAAGACGATGATCTCCGACCAAAAGAAATTAATGAAATTCTAGAAAAGCAAGATATGACATCTCCATTTTCCCAGCGAGTGAATAGTATATATATGGCAGGAGTTTCATTTGTCTTGCTTCATGAACTTTTTCATTGGGTTCGGGGACATTTTGAGGAAAAAATACTTCCTATAGACCAAGAAAAAGAGGCCGATAACTATGCCTTTGATGAGATTCTTAAAACATTTAGCAGAAATGAGGCAGAGAAGAAAACATATGCGGTGGGAATCATGAGTGTGTTATGTTCTTTCTTTTATCTTAACCCTCAATTTCAAAATAACGGTACATACCCGTATTGTGATGAGAGATTATTTGCTCAATATGACAAACTTGACGGAAAGGCGGCAGATGATTCATGTAGTGTAATAGTGCACTTTTTAAGCTTGTGGTCAAAATATTATAGAATTAATAAATTTCCCACATTAACAGGGAATGATTATAACGATCTTAAGAAGTTAAGAATATTTCTAGAATCTTACAATCGCTAATTTGAATAACGGATGAAAAAATCGACAACGCTCTATCGCGGAGCGTTGTCTTTCACCTTTTAAAGTGTAGATATTGGACCTGCCAATACGGACACTGGGAACAATAATTTCCCGAAAAACTCGAAGACCTCCCCAGGTGCGCAAATCTAACGGGAAGCGTGGCAAATCAACTTTTTGAGGGAGAAATTCCAATTTGAGAGGATATCATGCCTAAAAATACAGGAAATGTGCACTTCTCTTACGAAATTATTTGCACAATTCAAAAAAAAACAGTAATTTTGTCCCACTTTTCTAATAAATGTGTGACAGAAATGAAGGATAGCGCGCAGAATATTGCCAAACAAAGAGTCCTTGACAGTGAGCGAGGAACATTCTTTTTCGGACAGGACTTTTCGGATATTGCTTCGCCAGAGGCGATTCGTAAAGTGCTACAAAGATTAGAGGATGAACAAACGCTGATTCGTATCGCTCCGGGTATTTACTATTATCCGAAGATTGATACACAATATGGTCTCGGTGTCTTATATCCGTCCATGTTGGATATAGCAGAGGCCATTTCGCGTCGTGATAAGACAACGATAGTTCCTACGGGAGCCTATGCATTAAATATGCTTGGGCTTTCAACCCAAGTGCCGGCCAATGCGGTGTTCTATACAACCGGTTCCACTCGTCGCGTACCTATTGGAGAAGGGAAGGGAATTCAGTTTCTGCATACATCCTCTGCAAAGAAATTTGCATTCCATTCCCGACTAATGATGCTGATTGTATCTGCTATGCGTGATATTGGCAAGGACCAATTGTCGGAGGAACAAATGAGTGTTATCAAGAAGCACATGGAAAATGTTTCTAACGAAGATTTTAATCATGATATTCAACTTGCGCCTATGTGGGTGCGCAAAATATTATTGTCATTATGAAGTTTTCCGCATTACCTAATGAGGTCAAGATAGACTTTATCAATCAAGTAGCTGCCAAATCAAATCGTAAGTTGCCTGAGCAAATTATAGAGAAGGATTGGTGGGTAACGCAAGTCCTCAAAGCGGTGTTCTCTTTGCCATATGCAGAGCATCTCTCTTTCAAAGGCGGCACATCGTTGAGTAAATGTTGGCACTTGATTGAACGTTTCTCGGAAGATATTGACATCGCTATTGACCGTGATTTTCTTGGGTATGGCGGAGAGTTGTCTCGTACGCAAATTAGCGATAAATTACGTCGTGCTGCCTGTTCGTTTGTGCGGGAGAAGATGCAATTTGATGTGCGCGACGCGCTTATTGCACAAGGCATTGATGCCAATGCTTTCAAGGTAAATGTAAATATCACTTCTGTTAGCACGACTGATCCGGAGACGATAGAGATTGAGTATCAGTCTGTTTTGCCTGAGAGTCCGTATATCCGTCATTGCGTGCTGATTGAAGTTAGCGGTCGCAGCATGCAGCAACCGATCAAAGTAGAAGCTTTGCAATCTTTTATTGATCAATATTTGCCGGAGTCTGTTGTAGCAGAACCTTCTTTCTCCATTCCGAGTGTAGTAGTGCCGGAAAGAACGTGTTTGGAAAAGATATTTCTTCTCCATGAGGAGTTTGCCAAATCGGCTGATGAGATTCGCACATTACGTATGTCGCGACACTTGTATGATTTATATTGTTTGAAGAAAAAGGGTGTTACTGAACGAGCATTGCACGATGAGCAATTATATCGCACAATCATAGACCATCGCCGTCAGTTTATTAATCTGAAGGGCTTTGATTATGATACGCTTTACCCGGCAACCTTATCCATTCTGCCTCTTGAGCATATAATGGATGCTTGGTGCGAGGACTACGAGTATATGTTGTTGCATATGATATATGACAACGATGCGCCAACCTTTGAGCAACTCATTGAGGCAATCACGGAATTGCAGAAAGAGATCAAGACTTTGCCATATCAACAACAGTCTTTTAATATTTTATAATTCAATAAAGCAATGAATGGTAAACGAAAAATAAACAATATCAAGGGGCTTGCTCAATTGTCTCTTTTTGGTGTTTCATATGCTCCGCTATTTCTTATATTAATTGCTCGAATCGTTTATGACAATAGAGACTATTTACATTGGGGAGGATTCAATATTTCATCTATAAAAATATTCATAGAACAATTTGGATGCGTAACAATATTATTATTCTTTTTGGCTTTTTCCATTATAGGAACGCTTATATTGCTCCAAAATGTTCGGAAACTTCATTTGAATAATTCATTTGAGGTTACACTTAAAATGGTAAACAACAAGAGTTCTGAGACTATTAACTATATTGCAACATATATCATCCCATTTGTCTATGATATTAATAATAATTTTGATTTGTTAATACTATGTTTCTTGTTGATAATAATTTTTATAGTATTTATAAATTCCTCGCTTATAGTTGTGAATCCCGTATTAGCGGTTAAGTATGGAATCTATGAAATCGAATATGAAGAAAACAATACGTTAAAGTCTGCTATAATTATTTCTTCAAACAAGTATTTAATTGAAGGAGATAAAATCAGCCTTTATCCAATAGGTCATAAATTGTATTTTTGTTCTTAAAATGATATTGTATTATGGAAGAAAATGTTTTAAAAACAATCTTGGAAAATGTATCGGATAGCTCTAATACATTAAAATTTTATTTCATAACCCGAAAAGCTAAAGAAAATTTGAAAGGGAAACGTAAAGCACTTGAAAAATATGATTTCAATGCGATTAGGGTTGATATTAATACTGAAATTAGAGAATTTCTGTTTAACTTAGTAAATGAACAAATAAAATCAGCAATAAAGAAAAATTTAGATATTTCTCCATATGATGTCATTGCTGATGACCAAGAGCAGATTTTTACATATTCAGAAATTAACAAATCTGGCTCATTCGCTAAAATTATCAATGAACAATTAAACAATAAATCCCAACTTGTTGTAATGCAAGATTTTGAGGACTTAATATCAGCGGGATTACTATGGGCTTATTGTATAGAATTATCATATGAAGATGTTGAAAGTATAAAGTATATATATACTTTTAGAAAATTAAATTCTGGAAATGTTATTGTCGATGAAAAAGATAATAAACAATCCGTAGGGCGCCAGATTACGACATTATTTAGTACGGAAAGTAATAAATTAGAATTCTTTCGAGGCCATGCAATAAAACTAGATTCTCAAATTGATTGTATTTATGACAATGGAATATTTTATATATTACATAAAAATATGTTCGAAAGTTTAGTCGGACTAGCTGAAGATTTTAAAGAACAAGCTATTTTCATAGTAGATAATTTATCCGCAACAAATAAATTCATTGGATTGGAATATATAATTAATGAAATTGATAACAATACAGCAATATATAAAAAATTGATACGTCTAAAGAAGGTGGCAAATTATGAGAAAATAGACAAGAATATGATAAGCAAAATGAAAAAGGCAGCCAAGACAGAGCAATATTTACTAAAAACAAATGAAGACGGCAGGATTATCATTGAAGACGTAAAAGATGTTAATATGGTGATAAAATTGTTGTGTGACTATTATAAACAAGGAATGGTTTCTGGAAAAAGCTATGGAACATATGCGGGGAAAATGTTTTCCAATGAAATATCCTCTTAATTTTTGTTATTCTTTACAACTGAACGATTTTTTCTTTCCCCCTTTAATAAGGTGTTCTCTGCCGCTCCGCTCTATCGATTGCTTCGCTTCGCTCACGGCTTTGTCTTTGCTCCGCAAAATTTCTTTATAGGATGGGGTCGGCTTACCGCTTGCATCGCCGGACATGCTATACAAAGAAAGAACCCCCAAGACGAATCTCAGAGGTCCTGAAAGTGGCGGCTACCTGTCGCGTCTGGCTATCTCGTGCATGACTGTCGCCATGCGACATTGGGCACTCGATGCCACAGGTTATTCTCCCGTTCGCTTAACTCCTGCCGTAGGAGTTACGTCAGGCGCTCACTATCGAATGTCCAGCGGACATTCTTCACCCCCACAAATTATAAATTTGCGGGGATCCCGATGATAAGGAGAGTAGGTAGCCGCCATTTTCAGAACCTCGAAGAGTAATCTCTTCGGGGTTCTTTGTTTATGTGTGATGTGAGTAATGCTTCTTGTTCTTATCTTCGGTTTACCTTTAGTAAAGGTTCAGAGTGGTATCGGAGTGGTAACGGAAAGGTAGATAGAAAGTATTGCAAAAACTTGTTATGCACCTATCATGATTCCGTCATGAGCCCGTTATGAACCCGTAGAAAATAAGGTAGAGTCAATATATAGCCTTTAATCTCTAGCCGTTTTCGCTTTTTACAGATAGATGATTATTTTTTTTTATTTTCGATGTTCGTTTTTGGGAAAGTGTGCGTATAATATAATAGAGGCCATTAGGTAAGCGAGTGGACTTTTTACTAATAACTGAATTTTAACCCTAAACCCTAACCCTAAACCCTAACCCTGAACCCTAAACCCTAAAACCTAACATATATGCTTTATAATATCATTGGCGACACACATGGTCGCGACGCGTGGCGTCAGTTGGTTCGCGAGGATGCCGTAAATATTTTCTTGGGTGATTACTTTGATCCCTATTCCTCTGACCAGGATAAGGCTGGAGAGCAAGAACTGGCTAATCTGCTATCGATCATTGAGTTTAAGCAGCAGCACCCTGAGACGGTTCTTCTCTTGGGCAATCATGAGTTGCACTACTTGATAGACGAGGAGTACTCCCGTCACAACGACTCATATGCAGATCGTTTTGCAGCGTGTCTTCGTGAGCATTGGCATCTGTTTCAGGTGGCGTATGCTATAGGCAACCGAATCTTGGTGAGTCATGCGGGTGTGACTCAGCCATGGTGCAAGTTGGCAGGTATTGAGGAGGGAGTGTCTCCCCGTGATTTGATGCATGCTGTCAATGAGCGTATGAATGAAGAGGCTACCCGTTGGCTCTTTGGCGTAGATCGTACTTTTGAGCCTTGGGACACACATGGTTTGAGTATAACTGCATCGCCTCTTTGGGTGCGTCCAAGTACTATGATGATGTATGGTCGTTTGACGAATGAAGAGGGGAAGACCATCATTCAGATTATGGGTCATACACAGAGTGAAGAGTTGATTTTGACTGTGCCATGGATCTATGTGGATTGTTTGGGCAGTGCCAGTCAATCGCTCTTGGTGGAGTACGACGAGGGTGGAGAGTGTAGTTTTGATGTCAATACTCCGTTATAAATCGTTAATTTAACAAATCAAATATAAACATATGAAAACAACTATTGGACCAATCGTATTGAATACTAAAGGCCATGATGTGCTAGCCGAGTTAGAACAACAAGAAGACATGTATGGTATCAAGAACTACCTGCAGAAACGCAAACAAGAGGCTGCTGAAAAAGCCCAACAATACTTGTCGGAAAATCCTAAGTCTATCTTCTATATAGCTACGGGCTATCCTACCGACATACCTTGGGATGAGGCGCCAGAGGATCTTTACAACTGTCTGATGTGCTACACGGACCAAGAAGTGCAACGCCTCAAACAACTCATCGTGGAGGCATGGAACATGGACTGCAATCCTAAAGAACAGTTGCAATCCTATGAGGAACTGTGCCCAACTACTGATCTGAGAGAACTACGTGGCATAAACGAAGAACTAGATGCACTGTTGTGGGGTAGAGCAGAGGCTTGTGATTTTGACTTGGGCAGTATTGACCTAAACACATCTATGCACGCCTACCTGTTTAGTACGTATGAATACAATATCCGTAAACAGGAAATGAATCCATATAGATGTTTTCATCGAGTTGTACTGACCGATGAGGAGTATCTATACCTGCTGACCGAACAAGTGAACAATCGCTATTTTACGTTCAATAACCTCTTGCTTAGTCATCCTGAATTGGCACAGAAAATATGTGCTGCGACCGCGGATAAGGATCCTCTCGTCAGTTTGCAAGCCCCCTATATTATCCTCATGGATGAAGTGCAAAGCGACATGGAGAAGATTATTGGTCACGAACCTGCACAAGAGTGGTTGTGCAATTGCAATGATAATGGATATGGCTATATTGTGACCGTCCATGTGGCGAACGACAAGATGAGAGTCGCTTGGCAGCGTGTGAAGGACGATGATTATGATTTGGATACGCTGACCGAAGGCGAAACGAATGGTATTGATGCTAAGGCCGTGATGCAACTCTTTGAGGCGAAGGATTATTGCGATATGGTGGAGCGTATCGGTGAGCGCTTTAGTGGCAAAACTGCTTACGAGGATCTGCTAGAGTATCTAGAGAAAAACGGGGTAGCGTGTAGAGGGTAAAAAATAATTCATAAAAAAATGACGAGCAAGTGTTCGTTTTAGGACATTTGCTCGTATTGATTTATAGAGGGGGGACTCGGAGTTATGACTGAACCTTAACGAACGACCTACAACCTTAACATGATTATTAACAAATAAATGATATTAACTATGGAAAAGAAACGCAGCACTAAAACCACTACGACTGCAACATGGAATGCAGAGTCAGCCACTATCCTATCTACTATGGAGTTTTTAACACGCACCTACGCCTACCCTAATGAGGACCATGTGACAGAAATCGTAGTCGTGAAAGATGGCAAAAGAGTACGCCGCTCGTTGGATGCAGAGGCTATCCAATACCTTGGAGAACGATTGGGAATCAACCCTATGCAAGTGCAACTCTTGACCTGCGTGTTCTACCACCAAGCAGCCCACCCCAACTGCTTCTGCGACATTGAGGACCTCTCTAAGATGCTTCGCCTACACCCTCTACGCACTATGCAGTACAGAGAGGAATTGGACAAGTTGGAGGATATGGGTTATCTCGTGCAACTTGAAACTTCACGCGATGAGAATGGTTGGCGCATCAGCAAAGAGGCAAGCTGTTGTTTGCAGAATAACGAGGCGTTTTCCCTTGACATGATCAAAATGAAAACCGCTATGGAGTTTCTATGCAAAGCCTCTCAGTATGTGGCTGAAGGTATGCGTTTTGACCAAAACAACTCCATCCGTCCACGCGTGAGACGACTCATGCGTCAGAATACCCATCTGCCTATTGTGCGCAATCTGCAACAGTTTGCAGAAGAGAACTACGACATGTGGTTCATGCTGCTGATGATGACCACTTTGGGTGCGGATAGCGATCCCTTTGTGGGAACAGGTGACTTGGAGCAGATTATTCCAGGGCGAATGCTTCGCGGTATGATCCGTACGATAAAGAATGGTACGAATATCTTTGTGAAGAAAGGCTATGTGGAGGAAGCGAACATGGGCGGTTTTGCAGGCGATAGAAACTTTGTGCTGACCAACAAGGCGTGGGAAGAGATGGTGGAGGATAAAGACGAGTTGGCTCTATTCCTACAACCTGAGGAGGAGCAAAAGTCCAAAGCGTTGGTGGACTATAAGTCGCTCAACAAGAAGGAGTTGTTCTTCTCGGGCAAGACCAAAGAGCAGATCGACCGCCTCAGAGATATGCTGAAGGAAGAGAAGTACGCAGGTATTCGTCAGGCATTGGCTCAACGCGGTATGCCTACAGGCTTCTGCTGTTTGTTCTACGGCAGTCCAGGTACAGGTAAGACTGAGCTCGTACAACAATTGGCTATTGACACTGAGCGTGATCTGATGCAAGTGGACCTTTCTACCCTGCGCGATAAGTATGTGGGCGAGAGCGAGAAGCGCATCAAGAGCGTGTTTGACACCTATCGTGCTTTGGTCAAACAGTCGAGCAAAGCCCCTATCTTGTTTTTTAACGAGGCAGATGGTATCTTTGGCAACCGCATGGAGAACACCCAACACTCGGTGGACAAGATGGAGAATGCCATTCAGAATATTATCCTACAAGAGATGGAGCAGTTTGAGGGTATTATGATTTGTACCACCAACTTGACCACCTGTATGGATAAGGCGTTTGACCGTCGCTTCTTGTTTAAGATCGAGTTTGAGCGCCCTACCAATGAGGCACGCAAGCAGATATGGCAGTCTCTGCTCGTAGGTCTCAATGACGCCCAAGCGACTGAGTTGGCGGATAAGTTTGACTTCTCAGGCGGTCAAATCCAGAATATCTCGCGCAAACAGATCATCAACTCGATCTTCTCGGGTAGTGACGAGATAGATTATGAACAGGTGAAGACCGACTGCCAAAACGAGCAAGTGAGTCGCCAAAATGGCAGAAGAATAGGCTTCTAGGCAGGAGTTTTGGGGATGACAGATAGTATGGCATAGTTTTTGCGGCAAACAATACGCAAACACTAATGCCATGCCGTCTGATAAGAATCGTCACCTGAGAATAAAGATTTTGGATCGATGTTTTTCCGATTTGGAGCGCGAATACTCCGAGTCGGATTTGGTGTCTGAATGTGGCATAGCTCGTGCCACTTTCTATCGTGATCTAGGGTATATCCGTGAGGTGTATGGCAAGGATATCTTTGATGCAGCACTGCTCAAGCGAGGCAAATATCGCTATGGTGTACCTGGGTTTACCATCTGCGAGGATGTGTTGGATGATGTGCAGATAGGTCAGATTAAGAGTGTGTTGCTGTTATTGCGCAAGTTTGTGGGCAAGCCGCAGTTTGAATATCTTCAGTCTGTCGTGAGGCATTTGGAGCGCAACTACCAAGTGCGTATGGATGATAGCGATGAGAGTGATGCGGTCATCCATTTTGATGGTAATCCGTATGTGAAAGGTATGGAGTGGTTGGTGCCATTGTTTGAGGCGATCGTCAAGAAGCAATGCAAGCAGGTCTTCTATCAACCTTTTGATGGTGCGAAACGTGTCTATATCGTTCACCCCTATATATTAAAGGAGTATAACCAACGATGGTACCTGCTGTGCCATAAGCAAGATGATGTGACTGCTCCTCTGCAGTTGCGCACTTTGTCGCTTGACCGTATAGAGCAGGTGAAGGATGTCAAACATCAGTTTTCGTCCGCTCCCGAGGACTTGAAGGAGTATTTTGAGGATTTCATAGGCATCACCAACAAGGAAGAGGATGAGGTACAGAACGTGGTGATCAAGTGCAGCCCCAAGGAGTTTAACTACCTGCGAACGCGCCCTCTGCATCCTACTCAGCGAACGCTGAACGTGAAGAAAGGGCTGATTCAGATATCCGTGAAACCCAATTATGAACTCTACCAATGGCTCCTGTTCTACGGGGATCAGATTGAGGTAGTGTCGCCTCAGAATGTGCGAGACAAACTCAAACGAGTGATACAGAGTATGCTCGGGAAGTATAAGTAGGGGGGGCTATGGGACGCCCTTCGGGCAATAGGCTATAGGCAATAGGTTATAGGCGAGAGGTTGGAGTCTCATGTATTTGAGACTGAAAGTGGGTTTTGAAGGGGATTATAGTGGATATATGAAAAAAATGTTGTATCTTTGCAGTCGAATTCGAATTTGACATGCGATCTAAATAAGATTGTTACTGACTAAACCTTAACATTTAACCTTACTAATCAGCAGATTAAATGTTATTACAATGTTCTTAAGCAGGCACAGCGACGTGTCAGCTACGGGGGAGACTCGCTTAGTCTCTGGCTTCATCGACTTAATCATTCATCCTAAAACACATTGACACATGAAAAAACAAGCATCAACACAATCAGCAACCCAGAACATGACCACGATTAGCAATTACACATTAGACTATTGCCTGAAGCTTATCCGCCTAGGTATCAAGAAGTCAGGCGTCCTTAGTAAGAACCCATTTTGGGAGGAGAGCGACCTATTGTCTGCGGGCTACTTGGCTCTTGCTTCAGCCATTGCTTCCTACAATGCGGAGAAGCAAGTGAGTTTTGAAAGCTACGTCTCTACCTGTATTAGCAATGCGCTCAAGGACATGAATAACAAGGAGGGCTATACGATCCGCGTGCCCCGTACCAAAGACAAGGAGGGTAACTATCTGACTGCCTATTCGTGTTACGCATTGGATGAGTGGATGGAGAATGGCTACGACCGTGCGGAGGAGTCATCTATAGTGGAGATGGTGGGATGGATGAATGATGTGATAAACGAGAGTGGACTCACAGAGCGCGAGCGCATGGTGATGGAGGCCAAGTATGGAGTAGGCGAGTACGAGGAGAAATGGAGCTCCGAGGAGTTGGCCACGGAGTTGAAGATCACCACTCAGTCGGTTAATAGAATCTGCCGCAACGCTATGGACAAGGTTCGCGGGGTGGGACTAGGATTCCATGCTGTGGGAGCCTAAATGGCGAAAAACGACAAAAAAAAGTATGCGCAAAGGTTCTGAATTGGGGCTTTTGCGCGTATAATATATATAGAGAGATAACTAACCTTAACAGATATGATAAAAGAGATTAAGATAGCCAAGAGTATTACCGAGCGTACACCTGTATTGAACGCTTATATGAACGACATCAGTCGTTATCCATTGCTCAGTTTGGAGCAAGAAGTAGAGTTGACTTATCAGGCACGCCGAGGAAATGTAACAGCCAAACAAAAACTCATCAACTGCAACTTGCGCTTTGTGATATCCATTGCTAAACAGTATGTTCATCAAGGGATATCCTTGGAGGACCTGATTATGGAGGGTAACTTAGGCCTGATGACTGCTATTGATAAGTTTGATCCAATGCGTGGATTTAAGTTGAGTACTTATGCCGTGTGGTGGATCAGACAAGCCATCCTGAATGCCCTGAGCGAGAAGGGACGCAGCGTGCGTATTCCGCTCAACCAAGTGGGACTGCAACAGCGAATACGCAAAGCCATACAGCAGTTCATACAACAAGAAGAGCGGCAGCCTTCGGTAAGCGAGTTGGCTGAGATAATGGGCTTGTCTGAGGATAAGATAGAGGAGTCATTGGGATTTATGTCCTCAGAGGTGAGTATTGACTTGCCTGTGGGCGAAGACGGTGACTCGTGTTTGGCTGATCTGTTGCCTTCTAGTTTGCCGATGGCGGATAGCGGCTTGAACCATGAGGGGCTGAAGCAGGATATCCAACGATGGCTACAGGTATTGGATGTAAGAGCTAGGGATATCATTACCTGCTCGTTTGGACTGAACGGTGAGGAGCCTATGAGCCTAGAGGAACTAGGTCTGCGGTACGGTTTATCCCGCGAGCGTGTCCGTCAGATTCAGCAGAGCTCCATACGCACTTTGCAGGTCAATGCACCCAGATCTTGGTCGGTATAAGACAAGTGACCTTAACTATGAAGTGGCAATATCTAATTTAGATATTTGCCACTTTTTTGGGAAATAAAGGCATAATATTTGCGTATGTGCAATATTTATCGTACCTTTGTGGCGATTATGATAAACAAGAAGATTATAGCAGTTATCGGGCTAGTGGCATGTGTGGTATTGCCATTAGGAGCTCAAGTGGTAGAGTCGTCAAATGAGGTAGAAACTATACCCACAGAGAAGAAGGAGTCGCTGTTCTCATGGTCGGCGAGCGCATTGGTGACGAGCAACTATATCTGGCGTGGATTGTATGTAGGAGGTCCTAGTGTACAATTAGATGCGACGGTAAGTTATGCGGGACTCTTTGCCAATGTTTGGTGGAATGTGGGAGCGACCGATTGGACTTTCACGGGGTTGAATCCCGAGGTGGATGTGATGATAGGTTTTAGTTGCTGGGGATTGAATATCAATTACTTGCATTGTTTCTATTTTGACACGTATCCAGACGGAACACCTAGTTGCTTTTTTGATTTTCGCAACCATCCACGAGGTGGAGGTGGTACGACAGGCGAGTGGCGAGTGGCTTATGGTCATCCCGTATATACGAATCAACGTGGCTGGACAACGAGTGTGAATGCCCTATGTGCCTTTCGGACTTTTGGTCGAGATGGGTATAATGATGAGACAACGGGGGAGTTGAAGCGTGCATACTCGACTTATATTGAGGCGGGTGTGGATCAGACTTTTGGACAGGGTTGGAGTTTGGCTGCACGATTGGGTATCACTCCTGCTAAGAGTGTGTACACTGCTTATCAGGGCGATTTTGCGGTAACATTGGTGGGCTTGAAACTCAATAAGAGTTGGGAGTTAGGTGAGGTAGAGGCGAGAGGCGAGAGGCGAGAGGCAGGGAGATTGAATGCGTTTGCCCATCTGATGTTGCAACCATGGCAAGTGAACAAGGACAACCTGATTTTGCCAATCGGTCAGGCGGGTGGTCAAAAATTGAATCTGGCAGTAGGATTGCAATGGAGTATTTAGTGTAGCTAAGTGACAGCAAAAGAGATATGAAACGATTACTAGGTATAATACTACTGAGTGTGTGCACGATGGGTGTGACGGCTCAGGATCTGCGTGAGGTTCAGCAAGTACAAAGCAAGATTGATTCGATCCAGTACAAGATGCAGGATATGCGCGACTCAATGCGATTGGAAGTGAAGGCCTATCGCGACTCGTTGCGCGAGGCTCGCCGACATGCGTATGACAATATGCCGCATGACTTGCGTATCGGTGTGGGTGATCAGTTGTTTGAGACGCTCATGTGGCGAGATAGAGGGCACTACCAAAATATGCCCGAGGGGTATGAATCACCTTATGATGAGAACTTTCGCTATACCCAGCATTGCTTTGCGGAGTATATGTATAACTTCAACTATTGGTACGGTCTAGGACTATTGGTGGATTATAGCGGTGTGATATGGGATTGCGTCGTGCGCAATGGCAAGGGCGAGGAACTCGCTCGCAAGGTGGATAGAAACTTCCACAATATAACCATCGTACCTACGGTACGTTTCTCGTATTATCATCATGACTATGTGTCGCTATACTCCGCAATAGGCGTGGGAGTCAATGTCAATACAGGTACAGAGCTGATTCGTGGACGCGCTACCGTGGTTTCGCCTGCCGTGAATGTCACATTATTGGGCATGCGCGTGGGCAAAGGTAGATGCTATGGTGCATGGGAGATAGGTGGTATGATTGCGTTGAACAACGCATATGAGGTCTATATGTTTGGATCAAGATTGTTTACCGCTTCTATAGGCGTGAGGTTATAGATAAGGAGTTCAGTAGTTTAGGAGTATGATGAAAAAGATATATTTAGGAATATTGGTTATGGTAATGCTATCTTCCTGTCATATGGGCAGTAATTACCATGTTAATTTTGATGATGTTGAGTCTGCACCAGGTATGTTTCGTGTGACTAGCCAACGAAACACCGACATGGTCGAACTAGTGGCTAATGGTGGTATCAAAGGCATGGATGGTGAGGAATTAGGTTCGTTGCTTCTCACCGAAGACGATCACTCACCAGCACCCTCGGATAGCACGATGCGCGGACCTCAGCGTGCGTCGGCCACCACATTGACCAATGTGATACAGAATTTGTTGGATTTTAAGAATGCTCGTCAAGTCGTAGAGTTATCGGGTGTGTATGAGTCCATAGATGTGGATGGCAATCCGATACTGCTGTCTGGTAAAGTGTTGATGCCAGCTAATGGTGAGTTCAAACGCTATATTGTGGTATCGCATTATACGATTGCAAGCAATGAGGAGGCACCTAGTAATACGTTCCCGTTGGAGGGTGTATTGGTGAAATTGGGTTATGCGCTGATTGTGCCTGATTATATCGGTTATGGCGTGACAGCAGACAAGGTACACCCTTACTTGGTGATGGATCTCACGGCTCGCAACGTACTGGATATGTACAAGGCAGTGGTACCATTCCTTAAGCAAGCGGGTTGTACCCCTGAGTACGATGATATTTACCTGATGGGTTACTCCCAGGGTGGTGCAACCACGATGGCTGTACAGCACCTCATTGAGCACCATGACGAGGATGTGAAGCTCCGTCGCGTGTTTGCAGGTGGTGGTCCCTACGATGTGAAGGCGACCTATGATCGTTTTGTAGAGACGGATGTAGCAAGTTATCCTTGTGCGGTGCCTATCATGATGCAAGGTATGGTGGTGGGTAATAAGTTGGACCTAGATATGAGCGAGTTGATGGCACCATATATCTATGAGAATTTGGATGAGTGGGTAAATAGCAAACGCTATACTACCAAGCAAATCAACAATATGATAGGCTCGTATGTAACGCATGAGTTGCTTACGCCTAAGGGCATGGATCGCACTAGTCAGGAGGTGTCCGAGTTATATAAAGCGATGACTAACAACTCGATTTTGAGTTACTCCTGGGTACCTAAAGCACCTGTGTTTATCATGCACTCCATTAATGATGAGACGGTGCCTTATGAGAATGCTAGTCGTGCGAAGAATAAGTGGAAAGGAGCGAATATTCAGTATAGTTTGGGCTATTATGGTGGTCATGTGATCACTTGTGTTCGTTTTATTTATGCGGTACAAACCCTATTGATCAACGAGGAGAAAGAGGAAGGAGGTCACTATGAGTTCTAAGAAATTGCAATGGTTTATAGGTGGAATAGCCTTGTTGCTGGTGATGTCTTGGGCATCATGCAACCCTACTGCGGTGGAGACGCATACCGAAAATGTGACGATAGATATTACCGTAGAACAAGTGTCTGCGGGATATGCTCATGTCTCTTTTACGACCAATAAGAAAGCCTTTTACTTGACGGGTATTCACCCCGTTCGTGAAGATATAGACGATATTCAAAAGGTGGCTAAGCAGTTTATGATGTTGGCGTTGGATAGCGCGTATGTGGATTATTTGTATTGGCGCAACCGCCAATTGCAAGAGTTGTCGCCATTTGTGGCAGATTTTGCGTCGTATTCATTGAAATATAGCGATACGGACCAATATTTTACCTTGTTGCGTCCTACAACTGATTATTGGGTATATGCTTTTGTGGTGAATCCGACTACGAATAAACCTGCGGGAACATTGTTTATCAAGACCATCACCACCGATTCGGTATCTAGGACTCCTATGTTGTTTGAATACCGTGTGGAGGGGCAATGGGATTATGTGTATCCTAAAGATACGCTAGGAGAGATCAATTCGTACACTCCTTGGGTGGGAGAGACCATCGATAGTCTAACACTGCGTGAGCAGGGTTGGGAGACGCCTGGAGAGTACTTCTTGTCGCTTTTTGATAAGGTGTATAACGGCGATTACAAACGAATATTGTATGGTATCTATGTCCACGAGAATAATGGTGAAGGGGATGGTACCTCGGTGACTAAGTTTGAGTTGGGTCACACTTATTACACGGGTATGGCATCTTTGGATGCTCGCTTGACCATTCCGCTAGATACAAACTTGTACGACATGTATCGCTTCACATGGATGGGCGATTCGACCAAGTTGTATTTCACGCCAGTCAATAGTATGGCAGGTGAATGGTAAGAAAATAAACGGACACTCCGATGGGGTGTCCGTTTTCTTTGTTTGAGGTTATAGGCTATAGGAGTGGATTACTCTTCGTAATCCACTGCGCTACGCGCTGACTTGCATTTGCCGATATATTGTGCTACCTTGACATGCTCAGGGTGAGTAGCATATGTGTTAAGATCCTCCCATGTGCGGAAGGTGCAAGTCAGGCAAATATCATGATCGGTGTTCTTAGCGTTAGGGATATTGATACCTACGGTCTCGTCCACAAGAACATCAATCTTCTCGCGTAATGCGAGCAGTCCGTCACGAATAATTTGGGCATTCTCCAACTTTGTCTTGCCCTCCGCCTCGTCTAAGAGGCGAAAAAATACGATGTGCTTTACCATATCTTTATGAGTGTTTTGTGTCCCACGGATAACACGGATTGTTCACGGATATAAAGAATCAGTGTTATCAGTGGGAGATATATTTCTTACCAAATTGAAGCGCGTTTTTCAGGCGCGATATACATAGGTGACTCCTCGGTTACATTCCATGCTTCGTACCAAGCGTTGATGTGTGGCAGAGCGCCGTTTACACGCCAACGACCGAGTGAGTGAGGGTCGTTCTTGGTGCGTTGGAGAATCTCCTCATCACGGATATTACCTGCCCATACATTGGAGTATGCGAGGAAGAAGCGTTGCTCTGGTGTGAAACCATCCACGACTTTCAACTTTTTACTTTCAACTTTAGCCTTCTCGCTATTGCAGAAGGCGAGATAAGCCACTTGCAAACCTCCGTGGTCAGCGATGTTCTCGCCGAGGGTAAACGCGCCATTCGCGAATGTACCAGGAGCTACTTCAATGCCGTTGAAGTACTCTTCCATCACTTTGGTGCGCTCCTCAAAGCGTGCGCGGTCTTCCTCGGTCCACCAGTTGATGAGGTTACCGTCCTTATCGAATTGGCTACCTTGGTCATCAAAACCGTGGGTCATCTCGTGACCAATAACCACGCCGATAGCGCCGTAGTTGAAGGCGTCGTCTGCGTTCATGTCAAAGAATGGGTATTGGAGAATACCAGCAGGGAAACAGATCTCGTTGGTAGCAGGGTTGTAGTACGCGTTGACGGTTTGTGGGGTCATGAACCACTTATCTTTGTCCACAGGTTTGCCAAGGAAAGAAAGTGAGTAGTCTTGCTCAAACTTAGCCGCACGTTGGATATTGGCGTAGTAGGTGAGCGTAGGATCAATCTCCAGGGCGGTATAATCGCGCCATTTATCAGGATAACCAATCTTAACGGTGAAGGTGTTGAGCTTCTCCATGGCTTTGGCTTTGGTCTCATCGGACATCCACTCAAGGGCTTGGATGCGTTGACCGAGAGCGGTTTGGAGGTTAGCTACGAGCTCGAGCATACGCGCTTTGTTCTCCTCTGGGAAGTACTTCTCCACATACATTTGTCCTACGGCTTCGCCTAGGGTTCCGTTGACCATGGCAACGGCGCGTTTCCATTGTGGAGTAGGTTCTTGGCGACCACTGAGGGTGCGACCATAGAACTCGAAGTTTTGCATAAAGATCTCCTCGGTGAGGAAGTCGGCACTACCGTCGATGATTTGCCATTGGAAGAGGGTTTTCATGTCCTCGAGTGACTCCTCGGCAAGCATCTTGCCTGCCTCTTGGAGGTGGCGTACTTGGCCTACGCTGAGGCTGTCTGGAGCGATATTGAGGCCCTCGAAGTAAACTGCCCAATCTACTTGAGGCACAAGCACTTGGAGTTCTTCGATAGACATCTTGTTGTAGTTGGCCACAGGGTCGCGGAGTTCCACATTGCTGAGCGCTGCACCCGCGAGACGAGTCTCGAGGCGGAGTACGGTTTGTGCTTTCTTAGCAGCGTTCTCGATGCCAAAGAGGGTGAACATTTTCTCGACGTGTTTGAGGTATTCCGCACGGATGTGAGCGGTGTGCTCGTCTTGGTCGAAGTAGTAGCTCTTCTCGCTGAGGGCGAAGCCAGCTTGGTATTCGTTGAGGATGTTCATGGATGAGTTCATAGCGTCTGCGTCCACGTACATGGCCCATAATCCGTAGTCCATGGCTTTGCCAAGAATAGCAGACCATTGGTCTTTGGCGGTTACTGCGTCGAGTTCTGCTAGAACAGGGAGTACAGGAGCGATGCCTTCGGCATTGCGGCGAGCGATGTCCATACTCAGGTTATACACATCGCCGATTTTTTGTGGGATAGAGCCCATAGGGTGTTGTTTAGCAGCGATGTCGGCGATAAGACCATTAACTTGCTCTAGGTTTTGGAGTCCGAGTTTGTCGAATGAGCCAAAACGGCTGTACTCGTTAGGGAGTGGATTGTTCTTCATCCATCCGCCGCAGGCGTATTGGTAGAAATCGTTTTGTGCGACTACAGTGGTGTCGAGGTTCTCGAGATGAATACCGGTAGTCTGTTGCTTGGTACATGATGTTAGTGCCATAAGCGATAAGAAAAATACTAATGGTTTGTTCATATTCTTGAAAGTTTAAAAAGTTACAAGGGTTGGGGATTTCCCACTGATCTCACTGATTATCACTGATATATCATGTAATCCGTGCTGATTCGTGTAATCCGTGGGAGATATTAACTACAAATGTATGAGTTTCATTGATTGTTTGTGACCGTTTTTGTGGATAGTCAAGATATACATACCTTGTGATAGTTTGGGTAATGGGTGGGTGGCGGAGGTGATATACTCCTGTGCCACTACGCTACCAGCTATATTATATATGGTGTAAGTGCCACCTTGTGCGTTTTCGATGGATTGGATAGCATGGTTGTAATAAAACTCGTAGGTTGGGATGTTCTCGGTACTGGTGTTGCTAGTACCCAATCGTAGTCCCACGAGGATAGGATCGTGGTCGCTGCAGCGGAACATCGTTCCGTCGTTGAGTGAACCGTTGTAGGTATAAGCATCCTTCTCGGGCGCGTTGATATGATAAGGTGTCATACCAGTCACTTGAGGGTAGAGTGTGCTGTTGCAGAGCACATGGTCGAGATAACCCAAAGTGCCTTGATACACATAGCTATAACTGCTGTCTGCGTGGAAAGTGCGGTGGAGGTCAATCATACCCCCATCGGTGAGGGTGGTGATAGGATCTTCCTTGCCGTAGGCATTGAGGTCGCCCACGATGAGAAAATCTTCATCGCCAAAGGTAGAGGTGTAGGTGGGGTAGTTGGTGAGAATCGATTGGGCCTCTTGCACGCGGGCTGCGTTGTAGGAGCCTTGTCCGTCGCCTTGATCTTTGTTGGCACCAGAACCGTTACCGCTCTTGGCTTTGAAGTGGTTGACGGATAGGATAAACTTCTCGCCAGTCGCTTTCTCGGTAAAGCCTTGCACTTTCTTGCGATTCTCGACATAGGTATCGTTGTGTATCATATTGCCATGTGGTGCAACCACATCGCTGCAATAGATATATCCGGATTTGGTAAATGAACCATTGGTGCTGCTGCCGTCGTTGATATAGGTGAAGTTTCTGCCTGTATTTTTGGTTAGGTCAGCTGCCAGTTCGGCTAGTGCGCCTTGCCCTGTTTGTATCTCCACGAGGGCGTAGATGTCGGCATTGATTTTAGCCAGAGCTTGACTGGTTTTGGTGCGTTGTTTTTGATGATCGGTGCTAGATTTGGGACCGTATCCTGTGCCAAAATTGTCCACGAGGTAGTACTCGAGGTTCATATAGCAGATGAGCAGATTATGCTCGCCACGGGTGTTAATGGCTTGGAGATTATAGCCTTTTTCCATCTCTGCACGGGTGTTGCCTCGCCAGTCGCCTGAGATGAAACTGAGACTGTTATAGGAGTTGACTTTGACCTTGAGGTTATGCACTCGTTCGTCAATGCGATGATAGCCGCTGACATTGGTGAGTGTGAGGGTACCTTGCTCGTTGAGCGAGAGGATAGAGTGGTAGTCCGTTGAGAGCGGAAGTGCTTGATTTGTAGGGTTGAAGATACGACGGGGAGCAATGGTGAGTTGCCCTGTTTTGGAGTTATTGGTCACATAGAATGGGGTAGTGAACTGCACCTCTTTGCCCACAAACTGGCTCATCTCGCTATTGGTCCAGAGGTTAGGATCGGTGATGGTGATCAGGCCGTTTGTTTCGTCGGTATTGTCACTACTAGGGGTGTCGTTTCCGCTGATGAGCGGATTGGTGGAGTTCCATATGTATGCCTCGCGGTCTAGTGTCTCGTAGATAGGGGTAGAAGAGGCATTCTTCTGGTACTTGGTGAGCTCGCCATAGAGCACAACGAAGTCGCCTACGGCGATGGTGTTTGGGTTGGTAATCTTTAGATTATCAATGCCATACACGCGGTAGGCGTAGAAGTCGTCGGTGGAGTTGGCTCCTTTGATTTGCTCGAGATAGAAGGATGCGTTGCCGTATTTGGAGACGTTGGTGGCATGGTTGGAATCAATCTTTTTGATATAGCCCATGACATAGTATTGGGTGCCAGTAGTGGCGCCAGCAGATAGTTTGGAGCATATCTCACGTGCCTGTAGCACGTCGATGGCATTGGCAGGGATATTCCAGTCTTTGGCCTCCTCGGGAATGGTGATTGTCGCCGCAAAAGTGGTTGCGGTGAAAAGGAGAGAGATGAGTATGAAGGTAAGTTTTTTCATTTGTCTGTATGAATTTGGCTGCAAAGGTACGACAAAAAATGCACATACGCAAGTAGAGCGAGTTATTAATTGCAAAAAGATAGATAATCTATCTCATTCGATATTTATCACTCATTCAAGCTTGCTTGAGAATGAGATGATGAATATCGGATGATAAGGTGTAAACCGTTTTTGCAAATAATTGCGAGCGAACTGGAGTATGGTCTGCATTATGCGTGAAGGAGTGCGACGGAACGCACTCCGAGTGTTGCGCCCGAAGAGTCCCCACTCTGAGGAGTAAGCGCGACACATAGAATGGCGTGACCCTCGCGGTCACGCAACCGTATGGTTATAGGGTAGTGTCGTACAGGGTAGACACGACCGCCTAAGTGCTAGAACGTGCTCTACCCAAGGCAGTGTCCGAAGTACGACAAAAAAATGTATATGTGCAAAAAAATATGTTTTTTTATCATAGAATACAGCACAAGCCCCCGACAGGAGGCTTGTGAAAGTATTATGTATGAGGGATTTACTTTATTTCCATTCCCATGACATTGTAGGTTTTACCATCACGGAGGATGTAGAGTTGACCGTTGAGGATGAATTTGTTTGCATATCTGTATTAGGTACAGTAATTGTTGCTGTTGATGTACCTACGTATCCGTCTATCTTGCGATATGTAAAAACGTATTTTGGATCATTAGTAGGTGTCACTCCCTCAAAACGACTCCTTAACTCAATAGGCAATCCTTCTTCGTTATAAGTATAATGCCACGAAGAGCGAGAATATTTAATCAGATTATTTGTTGAGAGCATGCGTATATACGTTGGAGGTGCATCTCCTTGCCCAAAAAGAGGGTCATAAACAAATGCATTATCAGTATTGAAGAAAGGACGTGGTTTGTTATCATATTCATACTCATTTTCAATGAATATGTAATTTCCTGTTGGGGTTTCTCCCCATATATCATCCATTTCTGGTACCCGCATTATCTCTTTTACAATGTTACCACGTTCATCATATTTCAATATTGAATAACACTCAGGATCGTTATCTCTCCATATTGAATCCATCTTTCCATCTCGATAACTAAAATGTATCACATTCATTCCGTGCTTAGATGTAACCAATCTTCCCATATCATCGTATTCCAAATCGTAGGTGTAACTTACATACACATCCTTATGTGAAATTTTTGTCAAATTTCCTCTGGTGTACTCATAGTTATCGATAATGGTATCATACTTCACTCTACCTTGCTCAAAATATGTACTATGAATCGTTCTGCGTACTAAATGATTATCACTGTCATACTCATAGTATGCTTCTTTATGGTTAGTCTCGTTGTCATACCATGTGATTTTTTCAACGAGATATTGTTTACGTATAGTATTTAATACGTCATCAACTTCTGAAGGATTATCATTACAAGAAACAAATGATAGTGCTACGACTAGTATAAATAAAATCTTTTTCATATGCGTATTATTTTAAAGTTATTTTGTTATTTCCATTCCCATGATGTTAAGTTTATTTTGTTATTTATTTGGCAGAGTCTCAGATAGTTTCTCTTGGAGATACTGGATGTTCTCTATGATGATTTGGTCATTAGGGCTGAGGTTATTGGCATCTTGAAAATGCTTCAATGCTAATTGGTAATCTCCACGCATATAGGCTATTACTGCTAGGTTGTTGTGAAATTCAGCACGTTTAGGATAATACTTCAAAACCATGTTCGTTAGTTGTAAAGCCTCCTCGTACATTTCTGCATCAAGGTAGCGCCCAAAATCTTCTTGGATTCGGTCAAAGAGAATGTCATTAGCTGGAGGTGTTTCGTCATCTGACCACAACCATTGATTTTTGTTCTTTTTAGACTGTTTTTCTGCACGTTCTAAGGTTTGGATCATATTTTTACTATTATCGCAATATAGATAGCACGAAGCAAGACCGAGGTAAAGATCCAAGCGATTAGGACAACGTTTGATACCAAGGTTGATATAATGTATAGCAGAGTCTAAACGTAGGGAATCTACTATTCGATAACCTAGATACATATACCCTGTAGCCTTACCTTCAATCGTATCTTGCAATGTGTATACCGAAGTACCATAAGCATAAAGTGGTAATTCAGGTGTAATATGCATGCTGGATTGGAGAGACTGATTGAGGTAGTAGTTGAAACGAGTTGCATAGTAATTACCATCATTTTTCCATTCCCAGCACTTTTCCCACCACTCTAACTGGCGTTTAACATACTCATAGTTACCCGCCTCCAAAGAATCGTTGATGCCTGTATAAGGGTGAACCAACTTAATGCCAAAAACGGAAGTAGATGACATTAAGAACATAAGGAATGTAATGATGGTTGATCTTGTTTTCATAAGGCTATATATTATAAGGTTATACAAAGACGCTGCAAAGTTAGTATATTTTTTTGAATAGAGCAAATTTTTTGTGATGTTTTTGGACTTAATTTACCCCCCCCCGTTATTTATTGGTAATCAGTAGGTTATGAGTGTGTGTTTTGTGATTGGATTTGAGGGTGTGGTAGATGATGGCGCGAATGAAATTAGGGAGTTGGGTGTAGCGTTTGCCTTGACCCGTTGTGGGGGCAAGGGGCGCTTGTAGATCGGGGTGTTTGCCTCGTGTGTTGGGCAGTTGTGCTTGGAAACGCTGACGGAAATCGGAGAGTAAGTATTGCGCTTCTTCAAGTGTATAATAATCAGGGATTTTATCGATCTTGCGACTGAATAATTGTTGCTCGGTAGGACCGTCAGGCTGGCCTGCTTGAAGGATCTGAGAAGTACGACGACACGCTTCGCTCCAGATGTTGTGATTGGCTAGTTCTGCACCTTGTTTTGGAGTCTTTTTGAAGTCGCGTGGACGGGTGATAGAGTAGGCCTCTTGTTTACCTTCGTGAATGACGCGACCGCGGTCGTCGCGGTACTTTTTTTGGCGGTTGACGATGCCATTTTTAGCGATGGAACCGTGGATTTCGGCGAATGGATATTCAAGTTTAACGTCTGCCATGAGATGAGAAAAGTTGAAAAGTTCTATGTTCTAAGCGCAGCAAGCTGCTGTTCTAATGTTCTATAATTTGTTGAAAGTATAGTAAATATTGCTGAATCACTAATGAATCACTAAGGAATCACTAAGGAATCACTAACGAATAACTAACGAATCACTAACGATTGCGGTTGCAAAGGTACGGAATTTATCTGATTTGTGCAAGTTTTTGGGTAGAAAAATTGGAGGTTGTACTACAAAATAGCAAAATAGCTACGCCTGATTCATATCCTACTTAACCCGATTTATAAGCAAGCTTCCTATCGGTATTGAATAGCGCATGAGATAGATAGATCTATCTTTTGTTAAATATTTTCTCGCTTTGCTTGCGTATGTGCATTTTTTTTAGTAACTTTGCGCCCGATTTATAAATAGTAAATATTTCGTTAATGAAAACGCTCAAACTAATAAAATCAGACACCTACTTACGTCCTTATGCGGAAGCGATAGAAGGACGATACAACTATGCACTCAAGCGTGAACAAGAACTCACTGGTGGTAAGAAACTCAGTGAGTGGGCGAATGGATATCTCTATTTTGGTTTGCACAAAGTGGAAGGCGGCGAGTCGAATGTTGAAAGTCGAAAGTTGAAAGTCAAGAGTAAATGGGTACTTCGTGAGTGGGCGCCAAATGCGACAGCCATCTATATGGTAGGTGACTTCAATAACTGGCAGAAAGATGAGGCATATCGTTTGCAACCTGTGGGCGATGGCGTATGGGAAGTGGTGTTGGATGAGGATATGATTAAGCACGAGCAACTCTACAAACTACTTGTGGAGTGGTACGGTGGCAAAGGTGAGCGTATTCCTAGTTATACCAATCGCGTGGTGCAAGACCCTGTGACCAAACTGTTTGCGGCGCAAGTGTGGGCGCCTGCGGAGATTAAAGGCGAAAGGTTAAAGGTTAAAGGCAAGGGAACAAAGCGTCGTAAGGCGGATGATCCGTTGTTTATCTATGAGTGCCATATCGGTATGTCCAGTGAGGAGGAGAAAGTGAATTCGTATGAGGAGTTCCGCATAGATGTGTTGCCACGTATTGCGAAGCTTGGCTACAACTGCTTACAGATTATGGCTATTCAAGAGCATCCATACTATGGTAGTTTTGGTTACCATGTGTCTAACTTCTTTGCTGTGTCATCACGCTGCGGTACACCTGAGGAATTGAAGCGTCTGATTGATGATGCACACGCATACGGCATGGATGTGATCATGGATATTGTACACTCGCATGCGGTGAAGAATGAGTTGGAGGGCTTGGGTAACTTCGACGGAACGCCTTATCAATACTTCCATGCAGGTGGTCGCAGAGAGCATCCGGCATGGGATAGCTTGTGCTTTGACTACGGCAAGACAGAAGTGTTGCACTTCTTGCTCTCGAACTGCAAATACTGGATGGATGTGTACGGCTTTGACGGTTTTCGCTTTGACGGCGTGACCTCGATGATGTATAAGAGTCACGGCTTGGGCGAGGATTTTGTGGACTATTCTTGCTACTACAATGGCAACGAGGATGGCGATGCGATTTGCTACTTGACCTTGGCGAACAAACTGATTCACGAGGTGAAGAAGGGTGCGATCACGATTGCAGAGGATATGTCGGGTATGCCTGGTTTGGCTTGTGCAGTGAAAGATGGCGGTATGGGCTTTGACTATCGTTTGGCGATGGGTATTCCAGATTTCTGGATCAAGTATATCAAGGAAGTGCGTGATGAGGATTGGAAAGCGGGGCATATCTTCTACGAGATGACGAACCGTCGTCAGGACGAGAAGACCATCTCCTACGCAGAGAGCCACGACCAAGCGTTGGTGGGCGATAAGACGATCATCTTCCGATTGTGTGATGCGGATATGTACTGGCATTTTGAGCATGGTCATGCGACTTATATGGTGGACCGTGGTTTGGCGTTGCACAAGATGATAAGACTGATTACGGCTTCGACGATTAATGGCGGATACTTGAATTTTATGGGTAATGAGTTTGGTCATCCAGAGTGGATAGATTTCCCTCGTCAGGGTAATGGCTGGAGTCATAAGTATGCGCGTCGTCAATGGAGTTTGGTGGACAATGAGCGTTATTTCTTCAGCAATCTGAATAAGTTTGACGAGGCGATGGTGCATCTGTTGAAGGATAACTTGGCGCCTGTGAAAGATAAGTGCGGCGTGCACTTGCCATGGGTGGAGAAGTTGTGCGACAACGAGGGCGACCAAGTGGTGGCATACCAACGCGGCAAGCTGGTGTTTGTGTTTAACTGGAACGGCGTGAAGTCGTTTGACGGCTATGGTATTCCTGTGAAGGCAGGTAAGTACAAAGTGGTGCTGAACACGGATGCGACGGAGTTTGCGGGCTTTGGCTTGTCGGACGATAGCGTGGAGCACTTCACGATGCCAGATGATGGCTACCTGAAGGAAGGCAAAGGCTGGTTGCAGTTGTACTTGCCAGCAAGAAGCGCGGTTGTGCTGGAGTTGGAGGATTAATCTGTCTCACGGATTACACGGATAGTCACGGATGTAAATAATCAGTGGAAATCAGTGAGATCAGTGGGCAGTAAAAAGAGAATATTTTTAACACATTTAAATAAACAGTATCATGAGATTAGTTATTCAACCAAACTATGACCTACTTTCAGAGTGGGCAGCAAATTATGTAGCAAAACGCATTAACGAGTTCGCCCCTAAAGAGGGAACTCCATTTGTGTTGGGTTTGCCAACCGGTTCTTCACCTCTCGGCATGTACCGCAACTTGATTAAACTTCACAAAGAGGGTAAAGTTAGCTTCCGTAACGTAGTGACTTTCAATATGGACGAGTATGTCGGTATTCCAGAAGATCACTCTGAGAGCTACCACACTTTTATGTGGAAGAACTTCTTCTCTCATATCGATATCCGTCCTGAGAATGTGAACATCTTGAATGGTAACGCAGAGGATTTGGCTGCTGAGTGCGCTCGCTATGAGGAGAAAATCAAACAATACGGCGGTATCAAGTTGTTCTTGGGAGGTATCGGTCCTGATGGTCACATCGCGTTCAACGAGCCAGGTAGCTCACTCAGCTCACGCACTCGTATGAAAGAGTTGACTACCGATACTATCATCGCTAACTCTCGTTTCTTTGACAATGATGTGAACAAAGTGCCAAAGACCGCTCTTACCGTAGGTGTAGGTACTATCATGGACGCTCATGAGGTGCTCATTATGGTAAACGGCCACAACAAAGCGCGTGCGTTGCAACATGCTGTAGAGGAGCCAATCTCTCACATGTGGACTATCTCTGCCTTGCAAATGCACCAACATGGTATCATCGTAGCTGATGAGGCAGCTTGCGCTGAGTTGAAAGTGGGCACATACAACTACTTCAAAGATATCGAGAAGAATAACCTCGATCCTAAAAGCTTGCTCTAATGCTTCAGATTTATAATACATTAAGTAGACAAAAAGAATACTTCAAACCCTTGCACGAAGGACACGTAGGCATGTATGTCTGCGGTCCTACCGTGTATGGTGATGCGCACTTGGGACATGCTCGTCCTGCTATCACGTTTGACCTGTTGTATCGTTATCTAATGCATTTAGGTTACAAAGTGCGCTATGTGCGTAATATCACGGATGTGGGTCACCTAGAGCACGATGCAGACGAAGGCGAGGATAAGATAGCAAAAAAAGCACGTTTGGAGCAGTTGGAACCAATGGAGGTGGTGCAGTACTTTACGAACCGCTACCACAGGGATATGGAACTGCTGAACGTGTTGCCACCATCTATCGAGCCACACGCGAGTGGTCATATCATTGAGCAGATTGCTTTTGTGCAGAAGATTATGGACAAGGGCTATGCTTATGTGAGCAACGGCAGCGTGTACATGGATGTGGAGAAGTATGCCAAGGATTATCCTTATGGCAAGTTGTCAGGTCGTAACTTGGAGGACATAGTGACGGAGACGCGCGAGTTGGACGGCCAACAGGAGAAGAAGCATAGCTTTGACTTTGCACTCTGGAAGAAAGCAGCGCCTGAGCATATCATGCACTGGCCAAGTCCATGGAGCGAAGGTTTTCCTGGTTGGCATATGGAGTGCTCTGCCATGGGTACAAAGTACTTAGGCGAGGAGTTTGATATCCACGGCGGCGGTATGGACTTGATGTTCCCTCACCACGAGGCAGAGATCGCACAGAGTTGTGCGGCCTTGGGTAAGGAGAGTGTACACTATTGGATGCACAACAATATGATTACCATCGCAGGCAAGAAGATGGGTAAGAGTTATAATAACTTCATCACCTTGGAGCAGTTCTTTGCGGGTAAGCATGCGTTGTTGGAGCAACCATTTAGTCCGATGACGATCCGTTTCTTCATTTTGCAAGCGCATTATCGCTCCACCGTGGACTTCTCTAATGACGCTTTGGTGGCTGCGGAGAAGGGCTTGGGTCGTTTGACCGAGGCATACCAACGACTGATGAAGATCAAGGCTTCTGCTGCTTCTAGTGTGGAGATTGGTAATCTTCGTGAGCGTTGCCAAGAGGCGATGGACGATGATTTGAACTCTCCTATCGTGATTTCGCATTTGTTTGATTCGGCTCGTGCTATCAATACCGTCTTTGACGGTAAGGGTACGATCTCGGAGGCAGACTTGGAAGAGTTGCGTGCCGTATGGAAGACCTATGCGATGGATATCCTAGGTTTGCAATTGGATGGAGCACAGGATGCAGGTGCTGGTATGGACGCGTACAAAGGTGCAGTAGATATGCTACTGAATATGCGTTTGGAGGCTAAGCGCAACAAGGATTGGGGTACGAGCGATAAGATTCGCAATGCCTTGACCGAGTTGGGCTTCACCATTAAAGATACCAAGGATGGCTTCGAGTGGAGCTTGTGATGCGATATACCCCACGGATTTATGAGAACTAAAAAAGGATTTCGTCTTCATGAGTTGGGCGGCGATTATATACTAATCGGCGAGGGTGATGGTTTGGATGATCGTATGATTACTTTCGACGAGCCTACTGCTTATTTGTGGCAGAATGTACGGGGAAAAGATTTTGATGTAGAAACTTTGACTCAATTGCTTCTAAATGAGTACGATGTGAGTGAAGATATTGCTCGCGAGGATGCCCAAGCTACGATGGATGATTGGAAAGAAATAGGGATTGTGCGATAATTCGGTGATGAGGGTAAGTAAACGATATGTTTCAAGATTAGTCCTGCTATTGGTAGGGCTAATCTTTTCTTTTTCCGCTTGCGGAAATCGCTCTCAACGCACGAGTAGTCAACCAATAGTAGAAGACATTTTGGTATCTTATCCTGGCCGCACGTTTAGTTATAAGGATAAGTTTCGTGATACACAAGCCAAACAGGAGCAGGCAGCCAAAGCGATTGGACTGAGTACCCCTCCACAAAACCGTCAGCAAGCGGCTAAAATGCGTAGTCAACTCACTTTGATCAAGACGAACGAGAATTATATCGTGGACTCGCTGACACATTCTATTCCTTATCTCGTACCAACTGCTGCGGCAGAATTGGAGAGTATAGGTAGGGAGTTTGCGGATATCTTGCAGCGTAATAATTTGCCCCACTATCGTTTCTATGTTACCAGTGTACTGCGTACAAAGGATGATGTGAAATATCTGCAGAAGAGTGGAAATGTCAATGCTACAACTAACTCGTGCCATTGTTATGGAACGACTTTCGACTTGGCGTATTACCGATATGATAAGGTAACGCGCACGCGCGAGTATATGCACCAGGATAATATCAAATTGGTGCTGGCTCAGGTGCTTCTCAACCACCAACGTGCTGGCAAAATCTATGTCAAATATGAGTGGAGACAAGCATGTTTCCATATCACGGTACGTGGGTGAAAAACTATTGATTCTTAAGAAAAAGCATGTTTTATTTGTTAAAATATGCTTTTTTTTTTGTTTATTCCAAATATTTTGTGTACCTTTGCAGCATAAATCATAATTACTATGCAAAACGATATTCCATTGATTGATTGCCCCATTGATTATATCTTTGGTGAGGCCAGCGGCAAAGTGTTGAACGAGTATATGCGTTTTCCATGCAAGATTTTGTGTGGCGTATATGCGTTTATGATCAAGGGTAAAGCCCGTGCAACGGTCAATATTACCCAATACGATTTCCGTGAGAATGATTTGATTTATTTGGCACCTAATAGTTTCTTCTTGGTGCATGAGTTTAGTGAGGATGCTCAATTGAGTTATATCATTTTCTCATCCTCTTTCTTGGAGAAGAATGCCTATAGTATTCGTCGTCCACGTTTGGTGACTGTTGATGCTTGTCAAATAGTGAATGTGACGAGTGAGCAAGCGAAGATTATTAATGATTTCTCTCAATTGATAGAGGAGTCAGTCAATTGTTCGCCTAGTATGCTGAATAGCGAGCGTATGGTGCATATCTATAACTTGGTACATTTGGTGTTCCAAGATTATTTTGTAGCCAATAGTGATGCGACCTCTAAGGTGATGGATCGTAAGACGGAAATCTATCATGAGTATAGCGAATTGGTGATGAAGCATTATCACGAATGGCATCATGTGTCCGATTATGCGGAAGCATTGCATATTACGGTGCCTCATCTTTGCTCTACAATTAAGCAGGCCAGTCAACGTACAGCAGGTGATTTGATCGTAGAAGCTATATTGACGGATGCCAAGGCGCAATTGAAATTGTCTGTCACCCCGATTAAGGAGATTGCTATTAGTTTAGGTTTTGAGAATGTAGCATTCTTCAATCGTTTCTTCAAAACGCATGTAGGAACAACTCCTAAGAACTATCGTAATTCCTGAACTCCTACATTCCTATATGTAATCTAAAACGAATGGTCCACCATGGGGTTGGGTCGTCGAGATGCGTTACACGGAACACGCCGTATATTTCGCCAATGCGAAGTATATTTCCTATACCAGCACCAAGCTCTACATATGGAGTCGTTGGTGCTGAAAGTATTTGGTAGTTAACTAGTTCGTTTTTTGGGAAAGCCAATACCGATTGGTGGTCGTTGCGGTATCCACCATATGCCACTTTTAATACGAGTAATTCGCGAAGACGCGCATAACGCAGTCCAGGGATGAGGTTGAATAATACACCTTTGCCATTCCAATGGGCGTGTAGCGCGATATATTGGTCGGCGGCGTATTGTTTGATATTCATAAGTGAAAAACGGTCAGGGTCAAAGGTGTAGGTTTGGTTGGCTGCGAAATGGTGAAGCAGCGGGTAGGGTACTTTACCAAACACCAAACCTGCCTGCACACGGTAATCCAATTCTCCCGCCATACCGAGATCAACATTGTGGCGTAGAAGTAACTGCAAATTGCCATACATGCGATAGGATGGCATATTGTCTAACTGGTAACTACCCATTTCTGCGCCAATATATATAACCGGTAGATGGTTGTAGATATGCTTGCGCTGGAAGTGCAAATCCACTTTACGTTCATTGAAACTCAATCGCGCAGAAGCGCCTAATGTGGCATAAAACAGGCTAGGCTGGCTATGGTAATCTTGGGTAGCCAGACCATAACCGAGTTGTCCTATCTTTACGTATGAGTTGGTTTCTAGATAGTTGTTCCAATCATCTTCAAAGTGTATGCGTCCCTCTTGGCGACGAGTCATGGGGTTGTAGAAATATTTCTCATTGAATGGCGCTTCCTCCATGAGGTTGGTGATAAGGTTGATTTGTGGACCAAAGACACTATTCTCACGTAAGTATTCATGGAATTCATCCACGTCGGAGTGAATATACTCATCGCTGTATTTGAAATGTATATGATGTCGCCGTTGGGTAGGTAGTGCGATATTGATTTTTCCAAATCCTTTCCATGCTCTATCTGATGTGCCGTATCCTATCATGGCTTCTAGGCATACGTTTTTCCATAGTTCTTCGGTCGTTCGTAGAGGTAGCGTGAGGCGGTAGCCTTCTGGGTGACTGAAGTGTAGAAATTGATTGATTTGACCTAGTTCTACATGTTTGGTCATTGGTATATAGCCTGTTTGGAAAACATATGCGATAAATTTGGCAGTTTTGAATAAGAGGGTATTATTCAGGCTATCCAAAGCAGGAAGGATGAGTGAATCATTTGCCAAAGGGGTGGTAGGTAGTGTGCGAAGTGTGGGATGCTCGACGGGTGTTATTTGCGTTGAACGAGAGAGCATAAGCGTAGGAAAGAGCTTGCTGGAGTCCGCTTTGATGGCAAAGTCCATAAGCATATTGGTTTGCTCGCTAGATACAGTATTGTCCGCGGCATAATGCTGTTCTATGGTGAGATTGCGCAAGAAATTGATGCTATTCTGTACTGGAATAGTTGCGCGTATATGCCTCAAAGCACAGGTGGCGGAGTCTATGGTCATTTCGCCGTTGAAGGTGGCATAGAAAGGATTCTTGGTCTTGAAATGCAATAGATAATGTTTCTCTTGATCAACCAATGTACTGTCTATCAGATAGTAATGATAGTATGTATTGCCCGCTGCCGCTAAGGGACTGAGCATAGAGGCTGTGAAGATGGGCAGATTATTGTTGTAGAAATTATATGTCTCGGGCAATTGTGCCAATAATATTTGATAGTCGGTTTCGGTGAGGAAGGCTGCTTTTTCTTCTACACTATCAGCAAATTGCTGCCTCCAATAGAGTGGAATGATATAAGTAGAATCCTGTGCGATCATTCCTTTTTGCAGGTTCTTCCAGAGAGAGCGTTTGAGGTGTTTGGATTGAATATCAGATACATAGAGGGTAGTGGATGAGGTGATATCCCCTGTGTAGTGTTGGTCGTTTTGCTGTCTGCGAGCCCGTACTTTCTCCATAAGCGGTAGAGCAGGGTTGTCTCCTGGGGTTATGAATACCTCGCCGATATTTCCTACTTTCTCACGTAGAGCAATATCTATTCCAGACTGGGTGTGAGGTTCAATCTTAAATCGTTCGGTATGATATCCTACAGCACTTACCACCATGGTGCGTGTTTTCTCTTGCTGTGTACGAAGCAGGAACAATCCCTCGCTATTGGTGGTAGTGCCTATCTGTGTGCCTTGTAGGTAGATGTTCACATTGGAGATAGCCTCGCCTGTGTGTGCGTCGTACACTTCGCCCACGACGATGGTCTCTTGGGCGAATAGCCCATAGCCCATAGTCCATAGTCCGAATAATATGAATATGAGTCGTTTCATCTGTTTTCTGGGTGGTACTTTAGTATTGCTTCACGCAGGTCTTGTATCTCAATATGTGTGTAAATCTCTGTGGTAGTGATATCTTCGTGCCCCAATAGTTGTTGGATGATGCGCAAGTCGGCGCCGTTTTGCAGCAAGTGGGTTGCAAAGGAGTGTCGCAGGGTATGTGGAGAGATGTTTTTGTGTATGTCGGCTTGTCGGGCGAGGGTCTTGATGATGGTGAAGATCATCGCACGCGTAAGCTGTCTGCCATAGCGATTGAGAAAAACGATATCGCTATATTCTGGTTTGATGTCCAACTTACTACGGTCTTCTAACCAATATTGCAACCACTGATCTGCTACTGGAGAAATAGGTACCAATCGCTGTTTGCTTCCTTTGCCAATAATACGCATGAATCCTTCTTGTCGGTAGATATCGCTTAGTCGAAGATTCACCAATTCGCTCACGCGTAGCCCGCTGCCGTAGAGCATCTCAATGATAGCGCGATTGCGGTGGCTCTCGGGCTTGGACATATCTAGTTGGGCGATCATACTATCTATTTCATCCAAGGTCAAGACATCGGGTAGATGATGTTCTTTTTTGGGCGTTTCGAGCAACTCAGAGGGGTCCTGTTGAATGTAATTGTGGTACAACAAAAATCGGTAGAAGGAGTGTACACCTGCCACTAATCGTGCTTGAGTACGAACGGAGGAGATGCTTTGGAAGGTATCAAACAAAAAGGCTTGTAGATCCTCGTATGTGGCTTTGACAATATCGATATTATGCTGTTGCATATACGATGTGAGCCGTTGGAGGTCTTGTTCGTATGCCGCTACGGAGTTGGGACTTAGTCCACGTTCTAACTTGAGATATGTATGGTATTCCTTCGTCAGCATCGGTTGGTTAACGGTAGGTTGCAGGACCTTTGTAGGTGGCATGATAAAAGGTGGAATCAGCTGTGTATAGCGAGAAATCAATAAGTAGAATGTCGTCTTCTAAATATTCTATATCCATGCTTCCGCCTGTGAATAATACACTTTTCTGTATTTGATTTTCGTTGATATGTAGCAAGTATGTGCCCGTAATGTTGCCTTCAAAATTCATGCCACGTAAGAAGGTCATCTCTTTCGCCACGGAATCCATCTCATAATGTCCAGCCACCAGCGAATCGGCATGTACAAAAATATCCGATAAGAATAGATTGCAGCCCGATCCTGAAATATGAAATGTAGAGTCGTACTTCAATCCCTCGGATAGTAGGTCAATGGCAAAGACTTGGTGACCAGTGTTGTAGTAGTCTCCATGCTGTCTAAAGTCTGCTGTAGTATAGACGCTATCCGCTTTGAGTGTGGGTGGTGAAGATGGATGGGTTGGTCTGTTATAAGGGTTGCAACCCACGAGGAATAAAAAGAGTACTATGTAGATATAATGTTTCATATTTATAGTTTGATTCTTCTTACGGGTATCCATACGGATATTAGGCTCAATATCCATACGATACCGATTACTAATAGAATATCCAACCCTTGTACTGCTACGGGATATGCGGAGATGACATACTCTACACCATTGCCTAGTTTGAGCAGTCCAAAATGCTCTTGTAGGAGGCATATGGTTAGTCCGACGACTACTCCTCCGATGGCACCAATGGCATTGACTAACCAACCTTCAAACAAGAATATACGCTTGATTAACTGTTCGTTAGCTCCGAGGTGCGATAATATACGGATGTCATTCTTCTTGTCAATAATGAGCATGGATAGTGCGCCTATGCCGTTGAAGGTGGCGATTAGTAGGATGAAAGCGAGCAATAAGGATGTGAGTAGTTTTTCTACGCGCAATATTCTAAAGAAGTCTTTTTGTTGTTCGTAGCGATCATGAATATTGTAGCCCTCTCCCATGACTTGGGCGATGGCGCGTTTCGCTTGTTTGATATTCCCTTGAGTAGAGACCATCAGCGCGGTCATTTCGGTGGAGTCATATTCCAATAGACGACGTGTGAAGTCTATGTCAACGATCATGGTATTCTCGTCGTATTTCTGCTGATTGACCGCAAAGATTCCTGCGATGAAGCATGTCTCTGTATTGAAATTGGCATCGGGGTGTAGCATGTTCACCTTGCTGTTTCGCTTAGGCGCATAGACCTGTATACCATGTATAAATCGTGCTCCGATGCCTATTTTCCATGCTAAGAGTTGTCCTAACACAGCGCGATCAAAGGCTCCGTCATAGACTTCAAAATGTCCATCGGTGATGATGTTGTCGATGTCCGTCAACGAGTTAAACACCGAATCTACGCCCATCAATTGTACGGGTGTCTGTTTGTCCTCGAAGTATATCAATGCGGTCTCCTCAATGCTTTCGCTCAGGAGATTGACCTCGGGCAATGCTAATAATTGGTCTTTGGTCTCGGGGGAGAGGTGAAAAGATTTGCCATTTTGGGCGGTGATGCGTATGTCGGGGTCAAACTGAGAGAACATCTGCTCCACCATGGTTCCAAACCCATTCATCACGCTCATGACGCATATCATAGCAGCCGTCACTACGCCCACCGCAATGGATGAGATTGTGGTGATAATGTGGATGGCATTGAATTGTTTTTTGGCAAACAAATACCGCCATGCTATGTGAAAGGCTGTTTTTACCACTTAGCTACTGTGTCGTTATATATCTGATCTGCAATCTCTTGGATCATCGTGTTGCACAATTCATCTTGCACGTCATTGAGCATTTGGGAGGCATCAAAAGTCTGGTAAGCGGTATAGTTCTTCTCAAAAGACTCCTCTGGATTGACGTTGTTGGTAAAGCGAACGCGTACGGTGATGGTCAGTTTGGTTTCCGCTGCATAACTATCTGCGGATACGGCCATAGGGGTTAACTGGTAACCTGTGATTTCGCCTTCTAGTTCCAGATCGCCACCTCGTCGTACCAGTTCAAGACGTGTTTGGCGTTGAAACAAGTCGCGAATGCCGTCGGATAGGTTCGCGCTCAATGGGGCATACACCAAGGCTGCCACATTGGGGAAATCAGCAATGGAGATGCTTTTGGTCTTCGTATAGTCAATACTTGCGCCATTGAATTTGTAACTAATGACGCAGCTATTCAATACGACTGCTAATAAAAATAATATACTCAGTTTCTTCATCATCTCAACTCTCAACGTTCAACTCTCAACTTTCTATACAATGTTCTTTCGCTTATTCCGAGCATGTCGGCAGCCACTTTGCGATTGCCGCCGCTTGCTTTGAGGGCTTCTTCTATGGCTTCGCGGTCACGATCGGCTTTGGTTTTGATGACGGTAGGAGTTGTTTCTACGGGTGTCACATCTTCTATCTCGGATTCGGTCACAATATCCTCTATATCAGTCTGTTTTACCTCTACAGGTAGTGGGGTGTGCTCTTCTATTTCCTCTACGCGATCGATCAATATGCGATTGCTGTTGTTCATCTCTTGAACTTGCTTTTTGAGGGCTTCTAGTTCCTTGCTCAGACTATAAACCACTTGCTTGAGCATCTCTATGTTTTGGGACTCAGCATAGCTGTTTTGTTGGGAGTGAACGGCTACTAAACCAGTTGATTGTTCGTTCTTAGGCAAGTAGTTGGCTAGTATCTCTGGTGTGATTTCGCGGCGTTGTTCAATGACGCTAATTTGATCCACTACATTCTTTAGTTGTCGCACGTTTCCTCGCCAATAGTAGCCTTTGACCATCTCCATTGCTTCGTCTGTTAGACGGATGGATGGCATATTGTATTTGTCGGCAAAATCTCTAGCAAACTTCCTGAATAGCAATGGAATATCGTCTCGTCTCTCGCGCAGGGATGGTACGCGTATGCCTACTGCATTCAAGCGGTAATAGAGGTCTTCACGAAACTTACCTTCTTCTATTGCGCGTGGGATATTGAGGTTGGTGGCGGCGACTACGCGCACATTGGTCTTGAGGGTTTTGCTCGAGCCTACACGCATGTACTCGCCTGTCTCCAGCACGCGGAGCAATCTGGCTTGGGTGGAGAGGGGAAGTTCGCCTACTTCATCTAGGAATAATGTTCCGCCGTCGGCTATCTCAAAGTATCCTTTTCGTTCGGATTTGGCATCTGTAAAAGCGCCTTTCTCATGACCAAATAATTCGCTATCGATGGTTCCTTCAGGGATGGCTCCACAGTTGATGGCGAAATAGGGCGCATGTTTGCGTGAGGAGTAGTGGTGTATGATTTTTGGAAAATGTTCTTTACCAGCTCCTGATTCTCCGATTATTAGTACGCTTAAGTCAGTGATAGCCACTTGCATAGCTATCTCTATTCCTCTATTCAGAAGAGGACTATTACCTATGATGTTAAATTGCTGTTTGATAGGTTGTAAATCCATGACAATAATTCTTTTTCCCTGTTTTGGTCTTTGATTTTGTAGGGGATTTTAGATAAATGCATACTTCCCCAAGTTATGCGCTGCAAAGATACTACTTTTTTTTGATTCTACCAAATTTCCCTTTTATTTTTCTTTTCTCTTCTGTGTTTTCTCCTTCTGTCAGCCTCTTTTGTTCTATTCGTTTATCTGTTTCGTGTGGAAATTCAGTCAACTGATACACCTTAGAATAATATTGCGTATATGGCCTGCGCGTACTCGCTCGCGAGATATTGAAAAATTTTCACTGATGACGAAGAGTGGCGCGCTTTTTGTATGTAAAATTTTGTAATATTATATAGACAAATGATGTTTTTATTAAGAAAAATGTGTATTTTTTTTGTATATTTGAAAAAAAAATAGTACCTTTGCCCGATAATATGTCGTGTTTATTCTCGTGTGTGCGCGTACACGATTGTAAATCAAATAGATAATAACGAATGATAACTAAATAAACAAAAAAGAAAATGCGTAGATTTTTACTTTTAATCATTACTGCCATGATGACCATCTCTTCGATGGCTATTGGTACTGGTAGTGGAAAGGACAAAGCCAATGCTATTGACTTTAACTGGGCTGAGGGTCATACCCATGAAGCCGGTTCTGCCTTGTGGTATCGCGTTGCTCTTGCTCATCTTAGCAATGAGGCAAATGATCCTACCTTGGCATTGTATTTAACTAACCTAACTACTGAACTCTCAAATGTGTCTTTGAGTGTGGATGCCGAGGTGATGGGAAAAAAGGCATCAAAAAACTCTAGCTACGTAATTGCTAGCAAGGGTTATGAGATTTGGAGCCTTCGTACAGTAACAGCTGCGGGCAAGGATTGGACACTGAGAGAATTGATGTCTTTGGGTCTGACTGAGGTGTATGTAAAGTTGCAGTCTAATAAACAAATCAAATTGACTGCGAAAGCATACAAGACCGAGGATATCGTGGATGATGCTTGTAATAATGCTGTGGATTTCAACTGGAACGGCGAGACAGTGAAAGCTGGCGAGAAGTGGTTTATGTTGAATCTTAGCGAGGTGAAGAATAGCGACAAACAACTCAAGTTTGTTGTTACTAACAAGGGTGCAGCATCTGCGAAGGTGGCATTTGATATGAGTCTTGACTGTCCTGCTAGTGCAGTGATAGAGAAAGATTGGGTGATCGCTGCTGGTGCTGAGCAAGAGGATGAGTTTGGTCGTGTATTCCTTGATGTGTTGAAAGAGGATTATGTATTCCTCAAGCTCACCACCGACCAACCTTTGACACTTGCTGTTGAGGAAGTAGTAGTATTGCCTCCACCTCCTGGTAAATATGACAGCTTTGTTTGCGATGCTCCTGTGTTGAAGTTCGATGAGGAACTCAACCTTACTGCTGGCGAGCATGTATACAAAGTGTTGCGTCAAGACCTTATCGCAGCTCGCGACTATGCGTACGATTTCCATGTGATCAACAACAATAGCACAGCATCTAAATTGCTCGTGGAGACTGCGTTTGCATGCCCAGTGAAGAATGCTGTAGAGCAAACTCTGACTGTTGATGCACAAGAGGAAGTGGCAGTAGGTATTAAGGGTAATGTCCTTGCTTCTGTTGAGAGTGAGTGGGTATATATCCGTATGACAGCAGAGCAAGACTTGACTGCTTACATCGGTGTACGCAATACCAACCCATGTGCAAATGCGGTGCCATTTGATTGGACCACAGGTGCTAGCCTCCAAGCAGGCGAGAACCAATGGTATGAGATGGATATCACATCCCTCAAGCAAAACAAACAACACCTCAAACTCAATTTGGTAAATCACTCTAACGAGCGTGCTATCGTTTCACTTGAGATGGCTTTGGATTGTGGTGGTACTATCCTTCCTATGACCTTGCCTATCCCTGCTGGTTTGAATATCAGCCAAGTGATCGATTACCAAATTATCTCACGTTCTCCACTCAATAGGATTTATCTTAGTGTGAGCACCAATGCTCATATCGAGTTGGCTGCAGGTGTGAAGAACTATATTGCTGAAGACCAAACACCATGTTTGAATGCAGTAGAGGTAGAGCGTGGAGTGGAGTATGAGCACAAACCTGGAACCCAATGGTATGATGTGTCTTTGGATCTCTTGTGGAGCAAAGCTAATTATTCTAGCATCTATCTCGCTAACAAGGGTAATAAGACTGCTCATGTTACCATCGGTGCGGTAACCAGTTGCCAATATACTACCGGTACTACCATCACTCTTCCTATCCCTGCAGGTTTGGAACTTGGCGCATTGGCTCCTAATGTGCTAGGCAAACTGATTGAAGAGTTGGTACAGTTTGAGAAGGCTTCTAACAAAGTAGAGGCTACTAATGTCTACTTGGAAATTACTGCCGATCAACCTCTTGAGTTTGGATTGGATGTAATCAATGAGACTACCAACCCATGCTTGCGCGAGGATCTTGTGACCTTCGATTGGAACAAGGGTGCTAAGATCCAAGCGGGTACTCCTGTTTGGTATGATGTGGATTTGACTACAATCAAGAATTCAGGTAAGCATGTCAAATTGACCTTTACTAACCATACTGACTCACTCGTATGGGCTGCGACTGTGGTGTCTGTTGATTGCCCTGCTAAATTGACCATGCCACTTATTGTTCCTGTACCTGCTCGTACATGTGTGGATAAGTTCATTGACTACCACTACTTCGCGGTACCAAATGTAGATAATATCTATGTGGGCGTTGTGGCTGATGGTGTACTTGAGATGGCTGCTACTACATACGATGCTGTGATTACTCCATCTGCAGATTGTCTCAATGCTGTAGAGGTGACATCTAATTTTAGTTATACCCAAAAAGCTGGTTCGCAATGGTATAAAGTTCCAATGGGATTGCTCAATGACGGTGGTCGCGCTGGTAAATTCTCGTTCCGAAACTTGGGTGCAGAGACTGCTACACTCACTGCGGGTGTGACTGTAGGTTGCGAATATGCTATTCCTACCTATGGCAAGGTGAAGATGCCTAAGGAACTTGCTTTCTCTTTGGCTATTCCAACCAGCATATTGGCTAAAGCACGTAAATTCATTGATGCTGATATCACTGAGTTCTACATGCAGTTGACTAGCGATCAAGATATCGTTGTGGCATTGAATATGGATGCTTCTGATTTGAAGGCATGTTCTTCTGCTATCCCATTTGATTGGAGCAATTGGGAGAAGAATGGTCTTCAAGTGCAAGCAAACCAAGATATCTGGTATGAGGTTAATCTTCGTTATCCTTGGGAGAAAATGAAGAAGGGTGAGGATTTGGTTCTTGCTATCACTAACAATAATAATGTTTCTGTTGATTTTGAGGCAGCTCTTTCTCCTACTTGTCCTGTGTTCTTCGCTCTTGAGAGCTATGCTACTATCCCAGCTAATGTGACAGCGCAACAGGTTATCGAGTTTAGCAAGTTGGCAGAATTCCTCAAGCAATTTGATAGAGAGCTCTACAATGACGAGACTGCATTGATCATTGAGAAATACAATGCGTATGTAGTGCTGAATAGGATTGATGCTAAACTCGGTAAGTATGGCAAATACTTCCCAGTAAGCAAATTGGAAGCAATGCTTGACCAATATGGTCAATATGTTGCTTATGCTGAACTTAAGAACTTGATTGATAATCGTGAGAAATATCTCTCAAAAGCAGAAGTGAAGAGTCGTCTTGAGGAGGCAAAAGAGCTTCTCAAAGATAAAGCACAAGAGAAATTGAGCATTGATCAAGCTATTCAAATTATTGATAAACTAGATGCTTACATCCCTTATGTGGAGGTAGAGACTATCCTTGAGAACTACGATCAGTTCCTTCCTTATGCGGCTGGTGCTGTGACTCTGCTCAAGAAATGTGAAAAATACATCCCAACCGATGAGATTAAGCAGATCGTAGTGAAAGCTAAGAATGCTATCCCAATGGATAAGATTCGCGCTTTGTTTGATAAGATAGAAGCGCGTCTTCCACGAGATCTTAACTGCTATATGCGTATCAAGACTACTGGTGATATCATCGTGGAGCCAGATACCGTCGTTCCAGCACCAGAAGGTTGTGAGGATGCGATTGAATATGTATGGGGAACGGATGTTGTGGTTGATGAAGAAGCTTGGTACACCATATCTATCGCTGATGTGCGTAACAAAGATTGTAGCATTATGCTAACGGTTACTAACAACTCTGCAGACTCTGTTAAGGCAGACTTGAGTTTGTATGAGAACTGCGATGATGATCAAGCGTTCCTCACTATGAAGAATGTAGGTATAGCTTCTAATACTACTCGTTCTAAGACTATCAGTGCTTCTGAGTTGCCAGGTGACATTGATGTGATTTATCTCTATGTTCAACCTCATGGAGAGATGACAATCAATCTCTCTACTGACTGTCCTGTATTTAAGTACGAGTATGCGACAGTGGCTTCTTATGCCTGCGGTACAGAGGTGTTGACATGGAAGGATACCGTACATGTAAACAAATATCTTGATTCTGTTTACACCTACGAGGTAACTCCTTTTGGTGCTCCAATTCAAATGACCCAAGCTATCCTAGATACCATCGCTGATGCAACTCCAGTCTTGACTCCTGGTACCACCCCAGATATGACAGCTTCTGCTGAGGCTATCAAGGCATACTACCTTGCTCAAGACAATGAGGCTACTGCTGACGTGGTGAAAGTAGAGTGGGCTGCTACTGATATCGCATGTGGCGCTACTACCCACACTATGACTCTCACCATTGAGGATGCATGTGGTAATGTACAAACAGCGGATTATACCTTTGATATTACTACTCCTGCGCTAGTGGTGGTGAACGAATCAGTGACTATCTGTGAGAGTGAATTGCCATACATATGGGAAGGTAATACTTATACTGCAGGTACACACACTATCACCAAACAAAATGTATATGGTTGCGATAGCGCTCAAATCAATTTGACTATCAACCTCTATCCTGCTATCCCTGAGACTGTAGTAGATACTACTATCTGCTACGGCGGAACGCTTGTTTGGAATAGTGACACCTATCAAGAAACAACGAAGGATACAGTAGTGCTTGCTGGTGATAATGGTTGCGATAGCGTAGTCATCCTCAACTTGACCGTACTACCAAAGATCGTAACATACGATACTGTTACCGTTTGCTATGGTCAATCTTATTACTGGGCTGAGGCTGGCGGGTACTGCAAACTTGGAGATTGCCAAGCTACTTTGACCTCTGTTGTTCATGGTTGCGATAGCGTGGTTAACTTGCATGTGAAATGGTTGCCAAAGGTAAAGGAAACTGACACCGTAGTGACCATTTGCGAGGCGCAAATACCATACATGTGGAGAGATTCATCGTATAATGCAACAGGTATCTACTACGATACGCTACGTAACTACTTAGGTTGCGATACTATCATCTATACGCTCGACTTGACTGTAGAGCGTAAGACAATAACTTCACAAACTATCACAGACTACGTTTGCGATGGTACAGAGTATGTTGATCCTGTTACGGGTGATAAGCACATCATCTCTTCATTGATTCCTTCTACACAAACTTGGACTGATACCGTGCCAGTTTCAGAGTGCGAGGATGTTGAGTACACCTATCAAATTACTCCTATTGTAGCGCCTGAGGTGATGACCGACTCTACGTTGGCAAGCATCGCCGTGGCTCCTATATTGACACAAGGTGCATTGCCTAAGGTGAATGGAACTATCGAAGCAATCAAGATGTATTATGCAGGTAAAGATAGCGAGTCTATTGCAGACGTAGATTCTATCTATTGGACTGAGGCTTCGCTCAATACCGTTGTTCCTTGCGACGCTACTACCCACACCATGACATTGGTAGTGGAGGCTGGTTGTGATAATAGGATCACCACTACCCATACCTTTGAGGTTCAATCTATCGTTGGTACAACCAATATCGTAGAAACCTGTGACTCTTATTTCTGGAATGACTCTGTATATACTGAAACAGGTATCCATACCTATGTGGGTAAAACAGTTTATGGTTGTGATAGTGTAGCTACCCTCCATTTGACCATCAACAAGTCTTTTGCCGTAGATACTGTGGCAACTGCTTGTGATGTGTTCGAGTGGTATGGACAAATCTGTGATACGACAGGTGTTTATACTCACCGCGGAACCACAGCAGCGGGTTGTGATAGTGTTGTGACTCTCCATTTGACTATCAATAAGTCTTACGCTGTAGATACAGTGGCAACAGCTTGCGATGTGTTTGAGTGGTATGGTCAAATCTGTGATACGACAGGTGTTTATACTCACCGCGGAACCACAGCAGCGGGTTGTGATAGTGTAGTGACTCTCCATTTGACCATCAACAAGTCTTACGTTGTAGATACAGTGGCAACTGCTTGTGATGTGTTCGAGTGGTATGGTCAAATCTGTGATACGACAGGTGTTTATACTCACCGCGGAACCACTGTAGCGGGTTGTGATAGTGTTGTGACTCTCCATTTGACTATCAATAAGTCAGTTCGTGTGGATGTATATGAAGAATATTGTGATTCATATGTCTTGGGTGGAACAACCTTCACAGATGATTTTGAGTGGGAAGAAGTGTCACAGACAAAGACAGGATGTGACAGTATTGTTGCTCACCATGTGACTATCCATCATTCAACGATTACCTATGAAGCTGTGGAGAATGGTCGTTTCTGTTCTACATACCAATGGCGTGGTAATACATATAATGATCCAGGTACTTACTTTGATACTATTAATGATGTACATGGTTGTCCTAGTGTTATCTATACATTGAACTTGGAACTTCTTCCTCAGGCAAAAGAGCTTATTACTGATACAACTATCTGCTATGGCGAAACAGTTACATGGGTGGATGGAGAAACTTATGATGCAACCAAAGTAGGAGTATCTTATAGCAAACCATTCGTGGGAACCACCTGTGATAGTGTAATCTACACTTTGAATCTCACTGTGCTTCCTCAGGCAGAAGAGGTCGTTACTGATACAACCATCTGCTATGGAGAGACTGTTACATGGGTTGATGGAAGAATTTATGGCTCGACTATGAAGGGTGTATCTTACAGTATTCCATTCAAGGGGATGACTTGTGATAGTGTAGTTTATACATTGAACCTCATTGTTCTCCCTCAAACACAAGAGGTTGTTACCGATACAACTATCTGCTATGGTGAGACTGTTACTTGGGTTGATGGAAAGACTTATAATGAAACCAAAGGTGGAGTAACTTATAGTGTTCCATTTAAGGGTATGACTTGTGATAGTGTGATCTACACCTTGAATCTCACTGTTCTCCCTCAGACAGAAGAGGTTGTTACTGACACAACAATCTGCTATGGCGAAACCGTTACTTGGGTGGATGGACAGATGTATGACTCAACCATAAAGGGTGTATCATATAGTGTTCCATTTAAGGGTATGACCTGCGACAGTGTGGTTTATACCTTGAACTTGACTGTTCTTCCAGATGTGGTTTACGAACCAACAGAGACGGACTACTTCTGCCCAGGTTCTACCTATGATTGGCGTGGTCATACATTCGATGCTTCTGGTACATATTATGATACTATATATAATGCACTCGGTTGCGCTAGTGTCATTTATACCCTTGAGTTGTTGCAATATGTGAATACTCTCCCTGTTGTCACGGTTGACGATATCGTTGCTGTCTGCGGTAAAGCAGTGGATGTTGCACTTGCGGACGCAATCATTAAAGCTCATATTGCTAACGAGGCACTCTATGCGCCTAATGCAGATGTTAAATGGTATGTACTCTCTGGTAATACATATGAAGAACTTACCAATACTGCTATTGATGGAACTGTAACAGAGGTTACACTCAAGTACACCGTAACAACCGATTGTGGTGTAGTAGAGTCAGATCCTATCACTGTACAAGTTCAAACTCCTTCTCCAGAGAATGACACTATATTCGCTGATGTTCCTGCTTATAATAAGTATGGTGGACGTCTCTTGACGGTAGATGTCAAATATATCAAAGACACATTAGATTTGGAGATTGTAGCTGATGAAGTAACATGGTATCTTGAGAATGGTGATAATGATATTGAACAAGGCAAGGGATTCTATCTAACTACTGAAGATGGAGAGCCTCTACCAGCAGGTCAATATTATGCACAGATAAACTATCAAGGTAAAACAGCTAGTGAATGCGATGTGGTTCTTCGAACAATCATATTGGTAGTAGAAACTCAAGTTGGTCCTTCGTTAGCTCCTACTGTGGCACAACCAAATGAATTGATAAGATTGCTCAATTTGGATGCAAGTGTTGTTTCTACCATATCAATATATAGTTCAACAGGTCAACAGTTAGAGTCCTTCCAAATTAAAGACGCTAATGAAACATCTTTCAAAGCTGCTCATGTCGCGGGATACTATATTGTTGAGGTTCAAACCGAATCAGGTAAAGTTTCACTTCGTTATGTTGTTAAATAATAGGAGGATATAAAGATGAAAAAGAATATGATCAATAAATCAAATGTTTTAAAGGTATACTTGCTGGTATTTTTTGCCAGCATGCTACCTATACTCAATGCATCGGCACAGAAGAAATTATATTATGCCAATTCTGGCGCTCCGATTGAAGTAGGTGACTCGGTGAGAATCAATCCCGATAGTTTGCGCTATGAAACAGGAGAACGTAAACTAAAATGGGTTTATGATCAAGTTCATGAGATTAGACAAGTAAGTAGTAAGTATCACCCTGATGCTGTGCTTCTACGTGGTATTTATTCATGGATATATGTAAACTCTATCCTCCCTGAGAGTGAAGCGAAGAAACCTCATCCAGATCCTGTATTTACTTCTTTTGAGGCGACAGTTGACTATGGTATGTCCTATACTTGGAATGATTCTGTCTACAGTCAAACAGGTGAATATACACAACAATTCGCTGCTATATCTGGTGCAGATAGTACAGTAACGCTTCACCTTACTGTACTTCCTCCTAAAGATGTATATACTTCGTTTGATGCTACAGTGGAATATGGTCAAACCTATACTTGGAATGACCTTACCTATGATTCTACGGGAGTATATACCCAACAATTCCAAGCAGCCACTGGTGCAGATAGTGTTGTGACTCTCAATCTCACTGTCTTGCCAAAACCTTTACCTCAGCCATACCAAGTGAATCGCCTATCTTTTGGCCTTCGTGGTGGCTTTGCCTCTACGCTGGCTAGTAGTAAAGGTGTTCCTGTTGGTTTTGATGCGTTGTTTGACTTGCGTTATGCACACTATTGGGTGAAAGATCAAGGTAAGATGTTGTTGGGTCTTATGACCGGTCTAAGTGCAGGATATGTTCAATCTAATCAAAAAATGGCCTTGTCGGATGAGTTTACACTTGCAACAGACGAAGGTAATGTGGATTATGAGGTATATGCTGATGAGGTGAAAGAGAAAACTCACCAAGTTCAATTGGAAGTGCCTATTATGTTTACTATGGTTACTCCTAAAGGTTTCTTCCTAAATGTAGGTCCTAAACTCATTTTGCCAGTATATTCAACATACCGTCAAACCATTACTAATCCAACTATTTCTGCATATATGCCAGAGTTGAATGGTCATCCAATTACGAATGAGGTAGTAATGGGTAAATTGACCGAAGAGCAATGCGATATGACAGGTTCGTTCAATAACGAGTTCAAATTAGCGGTTGCTGCAGGATTGGAACTTGGATATCAATTCAAGTTAAAAAATGGACATTCACTAGATTTAGGTGTATATGCTGATTATACTTTCTATAGTATGTACAATAGTATCAATACTAATGGAAAGTTGATTACTATTACTCCTCCTAGTGCTGAAAGTGCTGCGATTGTGGATGTTCAGTCAATGACCAATGCGTATGCTAACAAGTTTGGATTCTTAGATGCAGGTTTGAAATTAACATATAATCTGGACTTTATTAAGTACTAGGATATTACCTAAAAGTATATTTTTTCAAAAAAGCATCCGAAATATTTGGTCAATCCAAAAAAAAGCAGTACCTTTGCACGCTTTTTCGCATGTAAATTATTAATCACGCCCACGAGATGGGGCATAAAACAAGATAAACATGAAACGTACATTCCAACCTTCACAACGTCGTCGTCGTAACAAACACGGTTTCCGTGCTCGTATGGCTACTGCTAACGGTCGTCGCGTATTGGCAGCTCGCCGCGCTCATGGTCGCAAGAAACTTACCGTTGCTGACGAAGGACGCCACAAACGCTAATCCAACTTAACCCTTAAGGACCTTAAGGATCTCCTTAAGGCATTAAGGACTTTAAGGACCTAAAGGGAAAAGAGTTGTATCTCCTTTCCCTATTTGTGTTATATTATTGACAAAATGGAATCAACAAGACAACAAAAAATAGAAAGACTCATCCAAAAGGATCTCAGCAGTATATTCCTTAAATATACGCGCGCGTTATCGGGCACGCTGATTAGTGTGAGCGAGGTGCGTGTGTCGCCTGACTTGAGTATCGCGCACGTTTATCTGAGTATCTTTCCAGATGCGAATGCACCAATGGCGATGGAGCAAATCAATTCGGATATGGGTAAGATCCGTGGAGAGATGGGTAATCTGCAACGCCATCAATTGCGTGTGATACCTGAGTTACATTTTCATCTAGATGAGACAATTGCTAAGATGGAACGCATTGATGAACTCCTCAAACAATAAGAGAATAGCGGGAAAACAACAGAATATTTGCACATGTCAGAAAATTGTTGTACCTTTGCACACTCAAAACAGAATAAACAAACTAAATTCATAATATTATGTACATTTTATTAACCATTTTAATTGTCATTGCAGCAGTATTGCTTACCCTTTTAGTAATTGTTCAAAACAGCAAGGGTGGTGGCTTGGCTGCTGGTTTCTCTAGCGGTAACCAAGTAATGGGTGCTCCTAAGACTGCTGACTTCTTGGAGAAAGCAAGTTGGACTCTTATGGGTATCATCATTGTGTTGAGTATCATTGCTGTTGGTTTCAACAAAAGCGCTGATCAAACCGTAGAAGAGGGTAGTGCTATTACTGAGCAAGTACAAGAGGCTGCGGCTCAACAAGAAGCTGCTCAAGTTGTACCTGAGTTTGAGGCTGAGACTACAGAGCAAGTTGCTGAGTAATTTTCCAGTACACACTAGAAAACAAACAAGAGAGAGGCAGACGTGCTTCTCTCTTATTTATTACGGACCTATAACGGACCCATAACGGACCTTTAATGAGTTTTTTACGGGTTCATGACGGGTTCATACTGTACCTTACCGCTACCAACGCTTACGGAATAAACCACCAATCAATGTATATAGGATATATATAGGATATACTACCTCAAGCAGCAAAGCAGTACCAAGAGAAACTGACTTCTCACGACGCCTAATCAAGCGATATTCGATTGGAAATTTCACCAATAATACCAGCGGACAAACCAACTGCAACAGATTCATACCCAACACTATCGCCCCACAACGCAAAATATCTGTGTCCTTGTATTTAGGTGCCTTGCCTGCCCAGCGCATGCGCTGACGGAAGAAGGCTTTCCACGAAGTATGTGGACGTACAATCGCGGTCAGTTCTTCGCTCTCGCTTATAGAGATCTTTAATCCTCTGCGTTTGAACGACTCTAAGAGAAACATATCATCGCCGCTAGGTATCTCAGGGTGCAAATCTTCGTATGATTCCAACCATCTATCTCGCTTGGCTATGAGGTTCGCCCCGCTACACATCACCGCATGCCCCCGCTTAGCAGTCTCAATAGTAAGTTGCTGAATCGCAGCATACTCCGCTATTTGCAACCGCTCCAATAGCGATGGATGCTCACTCTCCGATTCCATACGAAGAGTCAAGATGAGCAAATCAGAGTCCAGATTTACCTTTCCGTTTTCACTTTTCCGTTTTCCGTTTGCAGCGAATGCGACATCATCGTCTTGCATCCACACATACTCCGTTTCCGCAGCAGAGATGAGGCGATAGAGGGCATGTTTCTTGCCCTTGCCTTCGTCGTTAATCCCTCGCCGTGGAACAACTATAGTAATATGACCTTGAATGTCTTTCATTTTAATCTTCCTCGCTTCCAACCTGTAGAATCGTCAAGTATTAGCGCGGAGTAACGCCTGTGCCAGGTTTGTTGACTAAGGTCAGTTTGCCATCCACCAGCTGAATACCCTCGTAAGGGTCATTGGCAAGCAGTACATGACCATCCAAGTCGGCATAATCCACCAACGGACTGAGCGTTGTAGCTGCAGAGATACCCGCACTAGTCTCCGTCATACAACCAATCATCACCTGCATACCCAACTCACGTGCCAAAGCAATGATCTTACGTGCCTCCGCCACGCCGCCGCACTTCATGAGTTTGATATTGATGCCATCGTAGTAGGGTTGCATGCCCGCCACGTCGGCATAGGTCTGGCATGCCTCGTCGGCGATAATAGGCAGTTCTACTTGCTCGCAGAGCCAAGCATGCTCCTCGTTCATATGTTTTGGCATGGGTTGCTCAATCAGCACCACGCCCTGCTCTGCCAACCATTGGCACATCTTCAGTGCGTACTCCTTGGTGGGCCAACCTTGGTTAGCATCCACATAGATAGGTTTGTTGCTAATGCTACGAATAAGACGGATCATACGCTTGTCTTCTGCCTCCTCACGCCCGAGTTTAACCTTGAGAATCTTTGCCCAGTCTGCCTCGCGCACCTTAAGCTGCACAATCGAATCGCTGGCATCGTAGCCAATCGTATAACTGGTGCATGGGGTAGCAGTTGGATCAATGTCCCACATCTGCCAGAGGGGCTGACCGTGGAGTTTGCCATAGAGGTCGTGCAAAGCAATGTCAATGCTTGCCTTTGCCGCATGATTGTCGGGCGCCAAGGCATTGATTATCTGCATGATACTATCCACATTCAGCGGCTCGGCGCAGCTGTTGATGACGGGTTGAGCCAACTTCAGAAAAGCGCAGACCGACTCCTGTGTCTCTTTGAGATAAGGGGGGAGTGCAGCCTCGCCGTAGCCTGTTTGGTCGCCGAGTGTAATGCGGGTAAGCACGATGGGGGTTGTGGTGCGCGTGTTGGTAGAGATACCAAAAGCATGACGCAACTCTCCCGTAAAAGGTTCATAGCTCAGTTGAGCTGTCTTGTCGCACGAGTGGGACAAACCAAAATACGCCTTATAGATGGCATTGCCCAGTGCTTCGATGACGTCTTCCTCGGAATTGTAGACATATCCATTGGTTATGGCTACGATACCCCAATCATCTGCCGGACTCCACATCATGATACTGCGTAATCCGTAGGCGTCTCCAGTGTGTCCCACAGGGTAGTTCCCTGGCGTATTGTAGTGAGGATCATCCAGAAAGTCCACAAACTCCTGGAGGCATAATCCATATTGGTCCTCGTAGTAGTCATCCGTTTGCTTGATCCATATGGGTGTCTGCATGGTTCTGGCACTTTCCTCGGAGATGATACGCACGCCATAGAGTTCGCCATAGTTCATGTGCATCATCATATAGGTAGCCAAGTCGTGCGCCGATATCTTCACGCCGCCAGTAGGCGAGAAGATGGGTGCTGAATACCCCATGATATAATCATCAAATTGATTCGCCATGCTTCCATAGGCGTTTGATTCTACGTATTGTCCATCTTGATAACGGTAGATGGAAGCACATTTGCTCATGTCTAGTTCGTCAATGTTATGTCCTGCATGCAATCCAAGTGGTGTGATCACATTATCCTTTACATAGCGGTCAAAACGCACCCCAGAGACTTTCTCTAGGATCGTGCCTGCGAAATTAAGACCTAGATTCGAGTAGTTATAGCCCGTACCTGGAACATAGTCGTAATAGGTGACGCGGCAATCGCCATTCACAGCAGGATTGATAGGGTCGAGTGTGGAATAATTCTCAGGGTCTCGGAAACTAGCTGTGTGTGAGAGTACCATGCGCAATGTGATGGGTACCTCTGGGTAATATGGGTTGCGTACTTGGAAGCCAATGAGGTCACTTACATCATCATCGAGAGAGATGATACCTTTCTCCACAAGCTGCATCAAGGAGGTTGCAGTAAAGGACTTGGAGATGGATGCAATACGCATGAAATGATGGGTCGTTAAAGGCGTTTGGCTATCAAGATTGGCATTGCCAAAAGCTTTTTCATAGACTATTTGCCCATCTTGAACAATGACAGCAACGACACCCACTGCTTGGTAGTCGTTCATCACTTGTTGAATAGCTTGGTCAGTCCGTTTCTCCGCGCTAGGAACGCAACTCGTCATCGGCAATATTATGGCTGCTAAAGCTATAATGATATGATTGCTTTTCATGTGATTATTATTTTAAGGAGTTAATATGACGGAAGTGTTCGATGAAATTGGGGTAGGATTTGCTGATGCAGGCGGTGTCGTCTACCTCGTAGCCTGCAATTAACAAGGCCATTGCCATGCGATGGTCGGCATCCGTGCGATGTTCACGCACGGCACGCAGGCGGTCGGATTCTTTCAGAGGCAAAGACTCTACGCCTGTGGCGTGTAACTCAACCCCCAATCGCTCGCAAGTGAGCGCAACAGCTGGGTAGAGATCGGGACAGTTTCCAAAATCCTGAACGAGGATTTTGGAACGGGACGCCGCTTGTGCGGCTATAGGACGCCCGCTCAGTGGGCTATAGGACGCTTCGCTATAGGCGATAGGCGAAAGGGTGATGCCTTCGGCGGTGTAAGTGGTGTGGATACCAAGGTGAGCGAAGATGTCGGCGACGATTTTGTCGCCTTGCAATGAGTCGCGAGAGAGACCAGGAAGCGTGATTTCACCGCCATGGAGTGCCACGTACTCGTACCAAAATGCGGCGGATGACCAGTCCCTTTCTAAGGCGATAGGCGATAGGCGATAAGGCGATGAGGTAAGAGCATACTGCTCAATGAGTGTGCGGGTCAGGGTGATGTACGGAGAGGTAGAGTTGGTTTGGACCTTAGCCCCGATGAGCAATAGCGCAGACACGAACTGCGTGGATTGCGGGTTATTGATAGTCACTATCCTATGCTTATCCAATATACATCCCTTTATGCGCAGAGGCGGGAAACCTTCTTCGCTTAAATACTGAATATCTGCACCTATCTCACGCAAGGCGTTCACCAACTGACCAATAGGGCGATGGTGCATACGTTCTACGCCATCCAAGATAATCGTTTGGCCATCCAACTGCGCGCAATAGGCGGTAAGGAAACGCATGGCGGTACCGCAATTGCCGATGTCAATTCTTGCCTCTCGCCTCTCGCCTAATAGCCTAATCGCCTCACTCATTATTCGCACATCATCGGGCATAGAATCGGAGACGGGCATAAGCTCGTCTCCGTGTGTCGCTTGCAATATCAATAATCGATTTGCAATGGATTTTGATATTGGCAGTTCGATGCGCATTGATTTTTTTAGTGTATGGTGTAAAGTGTATGGTGTAAAGGCTGGGGGATACGGCTTTACCGCTACTTCCTGCCTTTAAACTTTAAACCATAAACTTTAAACTATATTAATTAATATCAGGCAAGAAGGAATAGTCACGAGAGTAACGCAAGTGCTGCTCAATGTAACCCTCGGTGTAGTCAAGAGTGACATCCGTGATATTACCTTCTGCATCGTAGTGCGCTGTATAAACAGGGTTAACAAAACCTTTATAAGGAGCAAGATTGAGCTTCTCGTAACGCTCTAGGATCTCTTTATGTAAGTCTTGGTCCACCTTCACGGCATAGGTTTCAACCATCTCTACCGCAGCAGGATAATCGCCTTCAGAAGTGATGCGTTGGATCTCGCGAAGCAACTCGCCATACAAGCGGCGGATGCCCTCATAATCATTGATTTGCAAGTAATGTTTACCATCTCGCTCAATCATCTCTACTTCATTGTTCTTAGCGTTCTTGAATACCCAGAGAGCAATCAACTGACGGTTACGCATGTGTGATTCCTCAATGTCTTTGCCTGGCTCAATACGCACGAGTTGGGTCATGAGACCATTCATCATCTGTTGGTAGTAGAAGCCCTTGTATGCCTCCTCGTCCTCCAAGAGTCCGAGCTCGACGAGCTTAGGATCTGCCATATAGTAGAGACCGAGCAAGTCTGCACGTGCTTCCTCGATAGTAGAAGCATGCTCTTTGAGGGCATCTTTAGTAACACCTGGCATGAGTTTGCCTGAACCGTGGCCTACGCACTCGTGAAGATCGGTATGCAAGTCGCCACAAGCACCTGCCTTCTCATACATAGCGATGACCTCTGGGCTAATCATAAACTCCTCGTTGAAGCCATTGCCCTTGGCAGCCTCGTTGTAGGCGTGGGTGATATTGTCGATAGTGACAGACTTTGAACCATAGTCTTTGCGAATCCAGTTCGCGTTAGGCAAGTTGATACCGATAGGAGTAGCAGGATAGCAGTCGCCTGCCAAGATAGCTGCGGTGATTACCTTTGCACTCACGCCCTTGACTTCTTCTTTTTTGTATTTCTTGTCGGTTGGAGAGTTGTCCTCAAACCATTGTGCGTTGTCGGAGATGGTTTGGCAGCGGTGGGTCGCGCGCATGTCTTTGAAGTTCACGAGTGACTCCCATGTTCCTGTAATACCTAGAGGATCAGCATATGTCTCGGTAAAACCATTCACATAGTCCACACGGCTATCAAGGTCTTTCACCCATGCGATGCAGTACTCGTTGAATGCCTTGAGGTTGCCAGTCTTGTTGAACTCAATCATCTTCTCAATAACGAGGCGTTGTTGCTCGTTCTCTGCAAATGGGAGGGCCTTCTCAAGGTGCTCAACCACTTTCTCAAGAGCTGCACTATACATGCCACCTACTCTGTAGGTACGCTCTACCACTTTGCCGTCCTCTTTTACAAGTTTGCTATTGAGACCAATCCAAAGTGGCTCAGCAGAGTTGTCCTTATGTGCCTCGTAGTATGCCTCTGCTTCCTTTTGAGTTACCCCCTCGTAGTAGTTGTTGGCGGAAGCCAAGAGAAGATCCTCGCCAGCGAGACTAAGGCTCTTAGGCATGACGGTAGGGTCGAAGATAACTGGCAAGATAGCCTCGTCGTAGGTCACACCTGCTTCAGTGCATGCATTCACGAACCAATCTTGAGAGAATTCAGGTTGGAACTTGTCGGATGCGTAGTGGTGGTGAATGCCATTGGCAAACCATACACGCTTGAGGTACTTCTCGAAGTTAATAAATTCTTCGCAAGTCTTGTCGCCCTTGTATTGGGTGTAGAGTGCTTCGAGGGCGCGACGGATACGCAGGTTGTATCGACCGTTTTGGTCGAAGAGTATATCACGGCCATGCAAGGCTGCTTCGGTGAGGTGATAAACGAGAGTTTTTTGTTGGAGGGTTAGTGAATCGAAGTCTGGCACTTGGTAGCGCAGAATCTCAAGGTCATAAAATTTGTCCACGGTGTAGTCGAATGTCTGTTCTTGTTTGCAGCATGCGCTGAGTGCTACAAGCGCAAGGCTGAGGATTGCTAATTTCTTCATTAGTTAAAATTGTTTCACGCGCAAAAGCGCTATTTCAAAGTTTTGTTATTAAATTCTCTCTAATACAGTTTGTACCAGTTGCTTAATGCGAGGTTTGTAGTCGGTGTTGGCAGCTTCTACTTTGCGTTGGGCGATGACGCAGCAGACGGTCATGGCTTTGTGTCCCATCAGCAAACTGAGACCTGCAATAGCGCTACCTTCCATCTCGTAGTTGGTGATGCGTTGTCCCTTGTAGCGAAAGTCGGTGATGCGGTCGTTGATATCTTTTACTGCGATATCGCAGCGAAGGACGCGACCTTGAGGGCCATAGAAGCCGTTGGCCGCAATGGTGCAGCCACGCATCATATCGTCACCTGCGATGCGGTTGACGAGTTCAGGATTAGCAGCCACTACGTATGGGCGAGCCGCTTTGGCAGGATAGTGGATGAAGTCCACGAGTGCGTTCTCAAAGCCGAGGTCTGCAATCTCGTCGCGGCCTTCGTAGAATGCCAACAAACCGTCCCAACCGATGGACTTCTCACTCACAAGGAAAGTGCCCAATGGGATATCCTCTTGCATTCCGCCACAAGTACCAATACGCACGATCTCAAGAGTTCGGTGTTCGTCTTTCTCGGTACGGGTAGCGAAGTCGATATTCGCTAGTGCATCCAATTCGTTAAGTACGATATCGCAGTTGTCGGTGCCAATACCTGTGGAGATACATGAGATGCGTTTGCCGTGGTATTTACCTGTAATGGTATGAAACTCGCGACTTTGGATATCACATTCAATACTGCCTTCGTCAAAGAACGAAGCCACCATATCCACGCGACCTTGGTCGCCGACCAATATCACCTTATCCGCCAGATGTTCTGGGCGAATGTGGAGGTGGAATATACTACCATCCTCATTGATAATGAGTTGGCTAGCAGGGAAAGTCTTCTTCATAGATAAAAAGAGTTTTAAA
>JBGVEC010000040.1:0-1580 GCA_045119815.1 Paludibacteraceae bacterium
TAGACGAGATCAGAGCCTCGGCTCTACATATCTATCAGGAACAATCTACAATACGAGAAGGAGTAACTGCCGAAAATGTCAAGTGCCTGCTTTTGGGTATGGCTTCGGGGCAGCAGACCTTGATGAGTTATTTCCGCACCTTCATCAAGAATTTCGAGAAGCGTGTAGGCGTGAATCGTGTCGCAGGTTCTCTGCGTGCTTACAAATACGCCTATATGCATGTGGAGAAATTCCTCAATGAGAAATACAAACTGACCGATATTCCCTTTACGGCATTGGATCGTTCGTTTATCGAGAAATATGACCTTCACTTACGAACAGACTGCCATTTGGCTCTTGGTACGATAGTCCATCTTACGACCTCTTTTAGAACCATTATCAATGAAGCCATAGCAGACGGTATTCTTACCTTCAATCCATTTTGGGGATATGAACCTGAACGTCCACAGCGTGAACAGAAGTATCTCACGGCAGAGGAACTGGAACTGATGATGACAACACCATTGCATAATGCAAGACTTTACATCGTCAGAGATTTATTCTTGTTCTCATGCTACACCGGAATATCTTATGGAGATATGTGTATGTTGACCAAAGAGGATTTGGTTACGGACGAGGAAGGTACACTATGGATAAGAACATCTCGTAAGAAGACCAAAGTCGAGTATGAAGTTCCGCTCCTTGATGTACCTATTCATATACTTAAAAAGTATCGTGATGTAGAACCTAACGGAAAACTGTTGCCCATGTATTGTAATTCTGATGTAAATCTTTCCCTGAAAAAGATTGCTGCAATATGCGGTATTGAGCGAAGAATAGTCTTTCATGCCGCCAGACATACATATGCTACGGAGATCACCCTATCTCACGGTGTGCCATTGGAAACGGTCAGCAAAATGTTGGGACATACACGGGTTGATACCACTCAGATTTATGCGAAAGTTACCGATGACAAGATAAATGCTGATACCAAGAGATTAGACAACAAGATTAGTGAACGCTTTACAATCGCCATTTGACAACCATTAAAACGACTATATATGAAAACAGACAAGAATACAGATAACCAGAACACAAAGCGTCGCAGTACCTTCGCCATATTGTTCTACATCAACCGCACGAAAGTACGCAAGGATGGTATGTGCCAACTATTGTGCAAAGTCAGTATTGATGCCGAATGGGAACAAATCGGCACGAAAGTATCCGTTAATCCTGCCATCTGGAATCCTGAGAAAGGAAGTGCTGATGGTCGCAGCGAGAATGCTGTAACGGTAAACAGAGCCATTGACGAACTTACCAAAGAGATTACGGGCCACTACAACCATATCAAGAAGAGCTTAGGCTTTGTTACCGCAGAACTTGTCAAGAACGCAGTCAAGGGTATCGGACAAAAGCCCGTAACACTGCTTGCCCTCTTCCTTGAGCATAACGAGGAGTTTAAGAAGCGTGTTGGTGTGGATAGAATCAAGGAGACCTACGATTGTTATCAACGCTCATACAAGCACCTTGCAGCGTTTATTCAGGAGAAACGGGGTGTGGAAGATGTCACATTGCGAAGCCTTGACAAGGTGTTCTATGAC
>JBGVEC010000041.1:0-2088 GCA_045119815.1 Paludibacteraceae bacterium
TACTATATCCGTTAATCCTGACACTGTCAAGTTTATTGTAGAGTAGGTTAGAGGGCTTTGCCCTCTTTCCCCTCATCAAACCGTGCATGAGGTTTTCCCTCACACGGCTTTCCGACATTCTTCTTTCTACAGCATTACGTCATGCCGCAGCCATTCTTTTTAAGCCTTTTTCATATATGGTACTTCTCACATATCCCACCTTTGACATATGGTTGCGTCTCTGATGTTTCTTGTTGTACCATCTCGTAAAGGTACATATAATGTACCAGTCAAGCGCCTGCATCCATTTATCACTCGTCTTTGTTGTGTAATAGTTCTTCCACCCTGTTATTTTCGGATTCAGATTCTTTATCAAATCCTCTTCTCTTGCTACCAGTAAACTTCTACTATTCACGTTCGACTTTATTGCAGATTTCATCTTTTTCATCGCCTTTCGGCTTGGGTATTGATAGGTCTCTTGAAAAATGTTTCCCTGTCTTGTCTCTGTTTTCATACGTCTGTGGTGCATCCCCAGAAAGTCAAAGCCTTCCTTTCCGTCCCACATACAAACAATCTTTGTCTTAACAGGATGTAGTTTCAAGTCCAGTTTTCCCATGATGTACTGCAATAGTGTCAATGCATGGTTTGCACTTTTCTTGTTCTTGCAAATGATTACAGTATCATCCGCATACCTTACGAGTATTCCATGGGTAAGTCCATACTTTTCCCACAGTCGGTCTAGCGTGTTCAAGTAGATATTTGCCAGCAACGGTGAAATAACCGAGCCTTGGCTTGTTCCAAGTTCGCTGATTTCTAGGATGTTCCCATAGAGAACTCCTGATTTTAACCACTGCCTTATGAGTTTTAAAATTCTTCTGTCTGAGATTCTTAACTCAATAAGAGCCATTAGCTTATCTTGGTTTACGTTGTCAAAGAACTTTTCAATATCTGCATCTACCACGTAGTAACCTTTATTGTTGCATGCTTTTCTGACTGCCTCCAGCGCCTGTTTTGCACTACGCTTCGGTCTGAATCCGTAGGAACAGTCCTTAAAGTCCGCTTCGAATACGGGCTCTATTGCTATCTTTGTAGCCATTTGCACAATTCGGTCTTTCACACATGGTATTCCAAGTGGTCTCTGACTTCCGTCTGGCTTTGGTATCATTACTCTTCGGACTGGAAGTGGTCTGTATGTTCCGCTTCTTAGTTCTGACTGTATTCCGGTTAAATAGCGGTTTACTCCGCTTGCCTCTATGTCCTCGATAGTGATTCCATCCACTCCACTAGAGCCTTGATTGGCTTTCACTCGCTTCCATGCTTCGTATAAGACATCGTCCCGATAGACTTTGTCATAAATCGCATGAAATCTTCTGCTACTGCATTTCTTGGCTGTTAGATATAGTTTGTTTTGAAGTTGTCGTACTTTTTCTTTGGAGTTGTTAGTCATCATGACATTCTCTCACACTTACCCTCTCTACAAACATGAATGAAGTAGGGAGCCTTTCCATAGTCTGCGTTTTCTTACACAGCCATTATCGGTACTATGTTCCCCTCCGACTCCCTCCTGTCATGATAGTGACTTCGCCAAGCTTATACACTTCATCTTTACCTTTCGGTGACAGGTAGGGTCTCTCCAGTTCCGAACCACACTTTTCATACATACCGTTTCCCATATACCGAGGGATTCCTCCATGTTGCTTTCCAGTATCTCCACACGTTCCATGGTTTTCGCCCATACTCCCAAGGCTCAACTTCCCTTTGTTCTCTTTCGAGACCTTTTTAACGATACGGCAGAATTCACTTAATGTTGCGGTCTGCATGATTGCTCGCACCTCTTATCAAGGTTACTTTATCCACCCGCTTAGCACCCTGTATTACTACAACGCACCGAGTTTAGCTACACGGCTCACTGGCGATTACCGTGACCGGACTTGCACCGGCAAGTGTGGTCCAGCTTTGCTGGACGCACAAAGCAGAAAAAGCGGCAGGATTTCCCCCTGCCACTAATCATCTGTTTATGCAAAAATAATTTCCTTTTCCACAATCTCCCTCGCACAAGCCCTTATGTTATTGAGGCATCCTGTCCATTCTAAGGCGTTTTCTGCCTTT